>JABSOL010000097.1 GCA_013215985.1 Campylobacteraceae bacterium | reverse complement strand
ATTTAAGTATTCTTCCTCTTCTATTTTAAATATTATTAAATCTAATTCTTTTTTTAAATTCTTGTTTTTCATCTTTTCTAATTACCTTATATAATCCATTGTTAGTTGATAATCTTTTTATTAAAATATCTTATTACTAAACTTAATAGTCCTTGACTATATAAGCATAGAAACGTATACGGATTATAAAATAGACTCTCTCTTTTTTGAATAGTTAATTATATAAATCACATGCACTTTTCTATAAATATTTATTTAAAATATAAGTTAATGATTAACATGTATAACTATGATAAATATGTAAGCAATTAATATGTATAATGATTCTCGTTAATGTTGAAAATAGAATGGATTAAAAAGGGAAAAATGAAAATATTACATACATCAGACTGGCATTTAGGTCAAAACTTTATGGGAAAAAGCAGAGTAGAAGAACATGAAGCATTTTTATCTTGGTTAATTAATATAATAAAAGAGAGTAAAATCGATCTTTTAATTGTTGCAGGTGATATATTTGATACAGGAACTCCACCTAATTATGCTTTAGAGCTTTATTATAATTTCTTAAAACAATTATCTCTTATAAAAAGTCTAAATACAAGTATTATTACTGCAGGTAATCATGATTCTATAGCCACACTAAAAGCTTCAAAACAATTACTTGAAGTATTAAATGTACAAGTAATAGTTAATGGTGATGAAGATGAGAATATTATAATTCCTATATATAAGAATGAAGAACTTGAAGCTATTGTTTGTGCAGTTCCTTATTTAAGAGATTCTGTAATAAGACAGTCTATAAGTGGACAAACTATTACTCAAAAAGAGAATCTTGCTAATGAAGGTATAAAAGCTTATTATGAAAATACTTATAAAAAAGCACTTGAATTAAAACAAGAGAAAAAGATTCCTATTATTGCAACAGGACATCTTACTTGTGTAGGAAGTACTACAAGTGATAGTGAAAGAGATATCTATATAGGTGGAACTTTAGATATAGGTGGTGATTATTTAGCATCTATGTTTGATTATGTTGCTTTAGGGCATTTACATATTAATCAAACAGTAAAAAATGATCATGTTAGATATTCAGGCTCACCAATACCTTTAAGTTTTTCTGAATCAAAAAATACTCATAAAATAAATATTATAGAATTTAAAGATAATGACATAGAAGTAGAAGAAGTAATAATTCCCTTAACAAGAGAACTTATTGTTCTTAGAGGTAATAATGTAAGTATTCAAAAAGATTTAAAAGATATAAAAAATAAAGATGCTTGGATAGAAGTCCATATCAAAGATGATAATGTTCTTTTAGCAAATCAAGAAATTAGAGACTTAGCAAATAAACTTGAATTAGTACTTCTTGCTGTAAAAATAGATAAAAGTGAAAAACAATTAATCTCTAAAGAATTAAACGCAATAAGTCTAGATGATTTAGGCGTTGAAGATGTATTTGAAAAAAGATTAAACATAGAAGAAATAGAAGATAAAGACTTTAAAGATGAACTTATGTTGAATTTCAAAAAAACACTTCTAAAGGTTCAAAGTTTATGAAAATATTAAAAGTAAAATCATTAAATATTAATTCACTAAAAGGTTTATTTGAAATAGATTTTGAAAAGTTTTTAAAAGATGAATCATTATTTGCAATTACAGGACCTACTGGATCTGGTAAGAGTACAATACTTGATGTAATATCTTGTGCTTTATATGGGAGAACTGCAAGACTAGTTAATCCAAATGATTTAATGAGCAGACATACTTGGGAATGTTTATGTGAAGTAGAGTTTGAAATTAAAGGAATAGTTTATAGATCTTCATGGAGCCAAAAAAGAGCAAGAAAAAGTCCACAAGGTAATTTCCAAAGCGCAAAAATGGAAGTATCAGAAGTAAAAACTTCAAAAGTCTTAGAATCATACTTATCAAGAGTACCTAAGTATATAGAAGACTTATCAGGTTTAGATTTTGAGAGGTTTAAACAATCAATGATGTTAGCTCAAGGTGGATTTGATGCATTTTTAAAAGCTCGTGAGAATGAAAGAAGTTCATTACTTGAGAAGATAACAGGTACACATATATATAAACAAGTATCACAAGAGATTTATGATACTTATTTATCACATAAAAAAGATATAGATACAAAACAAAGTGTATTAGCATCTATTGATTTACTTGACTTAGATATTATAAATACTAAAACAAAACTTTTAGCTGATAATAAAAAAGAGAAAAAAGATTTTGATAAAAAAGAAAAAGATTTAACAAAACTTTTTTTATGGCGTGAGAATTTAGAGAAACTAGAATTAGATAATAGTAAATACATAAATGAATATAAAAATATTTCAGATATAAAAAAAGATAAAAAAGAAGATTTTAAAATATTAGAAATAGCTAATAAAGCTTTAAATATAGAGTCTCTTAACTCTTCTATAAATGCTTTAGAAAAAACAAGTTCTGAAGATAAAATTTTAAAAGGTAATTTAGACAAAGAAAGTAAAGAATTAAATACTTCTTTACTTTTAAAAGCTAAAGAGTTAAAAGACTTCACTATTGTTTATGAAGATGAAAAGATGACTTATGATCTTAATACTAAAAAAGTTAAAGATATAAGAGAAATAAGTACTCAAATTCAAGAAAAATCATCACAAAAATCATCTTTAGATATTAAGATCAATAAACAAAAAGATGAAAATCTTAGTATTCTTTCTTCATTAGAATCAAATAAAAAAGACTTTGATTTAATTAATGAAATAATTACAAAAGTAAAAAATGAATTAGAATTAACAAAAAAAGATGAAAGTCTAAAAGAAAAACTAGCACTTATTTTAAAAAGTATAAATGACTATGATAGTGAGTCTAGTACTTTATCTCAAACAAAAAAAGACTTAGACTCGAGTGTTCTAAAAGAGTTAAATCAAAAAGAATCTATTAATAAACTAAATATCTCATATGATGAGGTAAAACAATCATATGAACTATTAGAAAAAGAATATAAAGATATTCAAGATCTTACAAAAGACGATATAAACAAAGAAAATGATTTAAGAAAACAAATAAGATCTATTGAAGACTTGTTAAAAAAAATTAATGATTATAATAAAATTCTCTCTTCTATCACAATAGAAGAGGGCAAAAGATTAAAACTAAAAGATGAAAATATAATTCTCAAACAAAGAATAGCTGAAAAAACAAAACTTATAAAAGAGATAGAACCACACTTAGAAACGCTAAGAGAGAAAAAAGATGCAGAAGCTTTAATTGTTAAATATGAAGATGATAGATTAAGACTTAAAAACAATGAAGAGTGTTTTTTATGTGGTTCTCAAGATCATCCTTTTATTACAAACAATATTAAAATTAATATTGATGAAACAAGCCAAAAGATTAAAGAAAAAACTATTCTTTTAGAAAAAGAGAAAAAAGAATTAAATACTTTAGAAAAGTCTTTTTTAATAACTGAAGAAAAAATCAACTCTTTTTCATTAGAGATAAAAAAAGAAGAAAAAAACAAAAATGAAATTGAAGATATATTTAAAACAAATGATTTTAAATTAAAAGATGATTCAATTGAAACATTAGAAGAGAATAAGACTACTATCTCCCAAGAACTAGATCAAATAGTAGTTAATAGATTAAAAAAAGATTCACTTTTAATTTTAAGAGATAAAAGTCAAAAAGATATAAATGAGAAAAAAGATTTCCTTGTAAATAAAGAAAAAGAATTATTACAAGTATCTTCTAATATCAGAAAACTTAAAGAAGATAAAAACATATCAGAATCAAAAATCAAGGTTTTAAGTGAAGAGCTTCTAAAAGAGTTCTCTTTTTATAATTTAAGTTTTTATAATACTTATAAAGACTCTTATGAAATATTAAATCAAAGAAAAGACTCTTTTATAAATAATCAAAAACAACTAAAAGAAAATGAAGAAAAACTTCAAAGTATAAACATAGAAATCAAAGAAAAAGAAACAAAAGTTTTAAGTATAAAAAACTCTTTAAAAGATGATGAAGTTTTAATCTCAAAATTAAAAGAAGAAATTACAAACTTACAAGATAAAAATAAATCTATATTAGATATTAAAAATATAAACACTTATGAAGAAGATATAAATAACAAACATAAAAACACAACAACTAAGTATAACTCTTTATCAAAAGACCTAAGTTCTTTAAGAATAAAAGATGAATCATTTAAACAGCAAATAGAAAGTATAGATAAAAAGATTTTTAATAATTATGATGAACTTAAATCTTTTGAGAATAAGTTTGAAAAAGCTTTAGAAGAGAATGATTTTAAATCAAAAGAAGAATTTATTAAAGCAATACTAGAAAAAGACTTAAGAGAAAAGCTCTCATTCCAATGTAATGAAATCGAAGCTAAGTATGTAGAAGTATCTACATTAAAAGTAGATACAGCTAATAAATTAAAAGAACAAAAAGACTTGAATCTTACATCTAAAGAACTAGTAGGTATTAAAAAAGAATTAGATGAAATCCAAAGTAGTATAGATGAAGTTCAAAAACTAATTGGAAGTTTAGAAAAAGAAATTGAAATCAATTCTTCTAATGCTAAAAAATTTGATGAAAAAATTAAAGAATTAGAAAAACTAAAAGATTCTATTAAAGTATGGATTAAATTAAATGAAATGATTGGTTCAGCTGATGGTAATAAGTTTGCTAAATTTGCACAAGGTATTACGTTAGATCAATTAATTTATTTAGCAAATAAACACTTAGAAATACTTAGTCCTAGATATGAACTACAAAGAGGACTTGATTCAAAAAAACTATTAGAAATAGAAATCATTGATGGTTTTCAAGGCGATATCTCAAGACCTGTAAGTACACTTTCAGGAGGAGAGAGTTTCATTGTTAGTTTAGCTCTTGCTTTAGGCTTATCAGCCTTAGCAAGTCAGAAAATATCAATAGATTCACTCTTTTTAGATGAAGGATTTGGGACACTAGATCCTAATTCTTTAGAAATGGCACTAAATGCTCTAAGTGCATTACAAAGTTCAGGAAAAATGATAGGTGTAATTTCACATGTGGAAGCATTAAAAGAGAGAATACCATTACAGATAAGAGTAGTTCCTAATGGTGATGGAACAAGTTCTATAAATATTTTTAATTAAGGAAAATTATGGAAGTACACAATATTAGAGGATATTTATATGAAATTTTTATTGGAAAACATTTAAAAGATAATGGGTTTGATGAATGTGTTAAAGGTAAAAGAACAAGAGGCTGTATAGTTAATGGAAAGGGAGAAATAGAAGGTAGAGGAGAATATCATCAAATTGATTTTACAGGTGTGTATACTAAATTAACTCCATATATATATCCTTTGAGAGTTTTAGCTGAATGTAAATATTATAAAAAGCCATTGTCAAAAAATATTATTAGGCAATATATTGGTGTAATGAAAGATATTTCAGAAAACTATTATGTACCAAGTAAAACAAAGAAGTCAAACAAAGAATCAATTTTTGATAAACAAATATCAAGATTTACGGATATTCCCATAATATTTTCGGTAAATGGTTTCGATACCCATTCTGAAAATCTTGCTTGGGCCCAAGGTATTAACTTAGTATCTCATAAAGGAATACCAATATTTGATGAAATTATTAAAATAATTAATGATTTATCAGAATTGATTTACAAGATTTCAAGACGTTATAGTTATAAAGAATCTGATTTAATTAATTTAATAAAATATACAATATATGAAGTAAGTTTAAATTCAATATTTTCAATAAGAGAGTTTATCAATAAGTTACATACTACATTAATAGATAATGATTTAGGAGAGCTTCACATGACCTATCATCAGATTGAAAATTTTATATATTGTGAAGAAGTATATTCTTTATCAAAAAAAATAAAAGAGATTAATACATTTATTATTGTAACTACAGAAAAAGGAACAGTTTTAAACTTAGTTAGTAAAGATAATTTCCCTACAGAATTTTTTCAAATAAATGAAAATATGTTAAATGATGACAATTATAACCCTAATAGGGCACAGGTAGGTGTGTATTTTGAAAATTTAAATAATGTGAATAGAGATAGAGTTTTTTATCTTCAATTTAATCAAAATGGGCATGAAGATGATAGAAAATTTTATTTTCAGCCAAATAGACAAATGTTAAGTGAACAATTTCCAGAGCTTTCTGAAGACAAAAGAATTGATTTAAAAAGAAGTTTTGTTGGAGTTCTTACTTTTATTTATGAAATAAATAAAGTAACTAGAGTATTAGAACTGGAAGTAAAGTTTCCCTATGAAACAAGAGAAGAACTAAATAATATGTTGAAATTTAAAGGATTAGTTAATGAATAGAGGTTCAGAATGGAATAGATGGGATTTACATGTACATACAAAGAATACGAATAAAAATGATCAATTTACGAGTGCTACTTTTGATGAGTTTTGTATCGAATTCTTTAAAAAAGCTATTGAAAAAGAAATAAGAGTAATTGGAGTTACAGATTATTTTAGTATAGAAAACTATTTAAAAGTAAAAGATTTTTTGACAAGAATAGATTCAATTGTACCTTTAATTGATATTAAAGAAGATGTAAAAAATATTTATTTGATACCAAATATTGAACTAAGAATGTTACCCTCTACTGGAAGCGGTAAACTTATTAATATCCATTGTTTATTTAATCCTGATTATATTGATAAATTAGAGGATGATTTTTTCAGTACTTTGGAGTTTAATAGCTTTAAAATGACAAGAAGTGGAATGATTAGATTGGGTAAAGACATGGACTCTAATCTTGAGAATGATGAAATAGCTTATAGGAATGGTATTAATAACTTCTTGATAACTCCTGATCAATTAGAGTCATTATTTAATAAAAATAGCGAATTAAGAAGTAATACTATTACTGTTGTAAGCAATAATAGTACAGATGGGGCTTCTGGATTACAAAAACATTATGAATTATTTGAACATGATAATGGAAGTTCATTAGATGGTATAAGAAAAAAAATTTATAATTTATCTAATATGATTTTTTCAGGTAGAAAAGGTGATATTGAGTACTTCTTAGGTAGAAAAGGTGATACAAAAGAAGAAGTGATACAAAAGTGTGGTTCATTAAAACCATGCATTCATGGTAGTGATGCACATAGTGAAGAAAAATTATTTGAGCCTGATTTGGAAAGGTATTGTTGGATTAAAGGAACTACTAGTTTTGAAGGTTTAAAACAAGTTATGTATGAACCTGAAAGAGTAAAGATACAAGAAGAAAAACCAGAGAAAAAAAAAGAGTATGATGTAATAAAAAGTATAAAGATTATTAATACAAATAATACTTTTACATTAAACGAGATAAGTTTTAATAGTAATTTAAATTCAATTGTTGGGGGAAAGTCATCTGGAAAATCATTATTACTTTATTTATTAGCAAAGACAATATTATCACAAGAAAAATTTGAAGAAATAAGTAAATATGAGAATTTCGTAAATTATGATGAATTGCCAAAAGATATTGATTGTGAAGTTATTTGGGATGATGGGATAATAAGTAATCTAAGTTCAAATAAAAATAAAAGATATATTGAATATATTCCACAAATGTTTTTAAATAATATTGCTGAAGATAAAAAAAAATATCATTTACTAAAACAATAGATGATTTATTATATAAACAGGAAAAATATAAAGAAAATTTAGATGAAATTCACAATACAATAGATAAGAAAAAAATAAGTTTAACACGAGAAATAGAACAGTATTTTACTAATGAATCAGAGTTACAAAGACTAAAAATGAGTTTAAGTACTTTGGGAGATAAAAAAGCTATTCAAGTAAGTATAGATAAATTTTCTTCTGCATTGAAAAGTTTAAAGTCTAAATCATCTTTAACAGACGATGATGATAAACAGATGAAAGTTATTAATCAATCCATCGTTGATAAAATAATAAAAAAAGATGTACTACAAAAAGAAATAGTTTTAAACGATAGTATATATAAAATAACCAATGGATTGAATCAAAAGATTGAACATTTCATTATAGATGAGTTCTCTAATATTGATATATTAGAAGTTCATAAACCAATATTAGAAAAACACAAAAAATTGCTTTCAAAAGAGTTAGTCAGAGTTATTGAAAATTACAAAGAAATTAATCCCTTGAAAAATAAAAAACTATTAGAAAAGAGCATCGAAATTGATACTGAAATAGAAATATTAAAGAAGTCATTAGATCCATATAATGAGAAAATTCAAGACAAAAATAAATACTTAGGAATCGAAAAAGTACTGAAAGAAGAGCAGTTACAACTTAAAAATATTTTGGCTAAAGAATTAGAAATTGTATCACAAAAATCAAAACTTAATATCAATAAGTTTATCGTTATTTATAAAGAATTATTTGATGTATATGAAAAAATTAAAACCTTAAATGAGCCATATAAGAATATTGGGAAAGATTTAGAATTAATTACAGATATTGATTTTAATACAAAAAAGTTTTTTGATAATTTTTCGTCTTTTATAACGAAGAACCAATCTATGGATAAAATTTTTACTGATAGTATATTTACAATGGATAGTAAATTTTTATATAAAAAAGTAGAACATTTAAAAAATGTAGAATTTATTTTAAATAAAATCTTTAGTATGAGTATAACTTTTAATAAAAAGAAAGATTTGAAAGATATGATAAAAGCTTTATTTGATGATTATTTTGAAATAACATATGATTTAAAACAAGGTAATGATTTATTAAACAATATGTCACCAGGTAAAAAAGGAATAGTTTTATTTCAATTGTTTTTAGAAGTGAGTTCGTTAAAAGTTCCAATTTTAATTGACCAACCAGAAGACAATTTAGATAATAGAACAGTTTATAAGACTTTAAATGAATTTATAAAAAATAAAAAAATAGATAGACAAATAATAATGGTATCTCATAATTCAAATCTTGTAGTTTCAACTGATTCAGAAAATATTATAGTTGCTAATCAAAATGGACTTAATAGTGGTATGAGTAGATTTGATTACATAAATGGTGCTTTAGAAGAAACAAAAATTAAAGATGAAAATGAACCTAATATTTTAAAACAGCAAGGAATTAGAGAGCATGTTTGTGAAATTTTAGAAGGTGGTGTGGAAGCATTTAAAAAACGTGAAGAAAAATATAACATTTAAGACTATAAGAAATAAGAGACAACAAATATTAATAAAAGAATTGACTTTATCAAAGTTAGAAGAAAATCTTTTGGGAATATAGCCATTTTAAAAGTACTATCAAAAGTCAAACTTAGAATGTAAATATGTAAAGAATGTGATTCCTAAAATAAAAGACTCATATTCTATAAAACAAGTATTGTTAATTAGATACTTTAGAAATGGTAAAATATCAGATAGCTTAAAAAAATAGGTAGGATAATGAAAGATATAAAAGGTAAAAAACTTTAGAAAACTTATTTTTGGTTTTGCATTATATTAACATTATTAGTTTTAGTGATATACACTTTTACGGATGAAAAGTTTTTTATAAAAAATAATATATTTAGTAATACATATGATTTCATTATTGCAATAGTTAGTATATTATCTTTAGTTGGTCTATATGGTTTTATTTATGAGCATATATATTTT
>JABSOL010000096.1 GCA_013215985.1 Campylobacteraceae bacterium | reverse complement strand
AATATTTAAATCTTAGAAATAAATTAGAATATTTAGATTATCTATTACCAATAAAATGGTTTATTATATTTTTTAATATTTTTTTATCTTCATATTTAATACTTAATATATTTAAAAAAGAAAAAACAAAAGAAAATAGTATTGATAAAAGTAAAAAGAATAAAAAAGAAAATTTAAAAGATAAAAAGGTTATTAAAAATGAGTTTTCAAAAAGAGAAGAAGAGTTTTTATATAAAAAAACTTTAAAAACTAAAGCAGATTTTTTAACAGAATAAAGGTAAATTCTTTATTCTGTTAATTTATTTATTTTATAATTTCGTATATTTCTTTTATTTCAGGTTTATTTTCACCAATAGTAATAGCTTGTAAAATTCTTTTTTTAGCTTCATTAAAAGAGTTTTCATCTTTTGCATGAATTGTTGCTAAAATCTGATTTTTATCAACTTTTGAACCCAAAGCAATAATATTCTCAAAACCAACACTGTGATCAATAATATCAGATGATGATATTCTTCCTCCACCTAAAGATACAATACTCATACCTAAATCAATAGTATTCATAGATTCTATTATTCCAGACTGAGGTGCATATATAGGTCTACTGATATTTGCTTTTTTTAAGTATTTATCATGTTTCTCACAAAAGTCACTAGGACCTCCAAGTTTATGAATCATTCTTTGGAATATCTCAAAAGCTTTTCCATTTTCTAAATTCTTTTCTAATAGTACTCTTGCTTCTTCTTTTGTTTTAACTATATTTGAACTAAGTAATGCAGCTTCACATAAACTCATAGTTACAGAATGTAATCTTGGATTTTTATTTATATTTTGTAAATATAAAACTGCTTCTTTAACTTCAAGTGCATTTCCTGCGTTATTTGCTAAACATTGATTCATGTCAGTTAATATAGCTTGTGTTTTAACGCCAGCATTATTAGCAATTTCAACAATTGATTGAGCTAATTCTTTTGATAATGAATATGTAGGCATAAAAGCACCAGAACCCACTTTAACATCCATAATTAAAGTATCAATTCCTTCTGCTAGTTTTTTAGCAAGTATTGAAGCAGAGATCATAGCAACACTTTCAACTGTTGCAGTTGTATCTCTAATTGAATAAATTCTTTTATCAGCAGGAGCTAAAGAAGAAGTTTGTCCAATAATAGCAATTCCACACTCTTTTACTGTTTCTTTAAATAGTTTATCACTTGGTAAAACATTATAATTTGGAATTGATTCTAATTTATCTAAAGTTCCCCCTGTATGTCCCAAACCTCGCCCGGAAATCATTGGAACAAAAAGTCCACAAGAAGCTAAAAGGGGTCCTAACATTAATGATACTACGTCTCCCACTCCACCAGTTGAATGTTTATCAACAATTGGGCCATCAAGATCTTTCCAAGATAAAGTATTTCCTGAATTTTTCATAGCTAGTGTAAGGTTTGTTTTTTCATCAAGGTTCATTCCATTAAAATAAACAGCCATAGCAAAAGCGCTTATATGTTCATTAGAAACAGAACCATCACAAACACCTTTTATAAAATCATTTATTTCTTCTTTATTTAATAAATGATTGTCTCTTTTTTTTCTAATAAATTCTTGTGGTATAAACATAAATTTCCTTTATAAATAACTATTAATAATTAAAGATTTTCTGGTCCAAATGAATAAGGTAAAAGTGTATCTAAAGAAAAAGTTTCTTGAAAACCTTTTTGTGATGATGCAATATGAATTAAAGTAGATTTATCATAAAACTCTCTAATTCTTTGTCTACAAGCACCACAAGGAGTTACAAGTAAATCTGATTTTGCAATTATAAGTATTTCTTTAATTACTCTTCCACCAGAAGAAATCATTTTTCCAATTGCATTTTCTTCTGCACAAGAACCACTTGGATATGCTGCATTTTCAACATTACATCCTATATGGATATTTCCATTTTCATCCAAAATGGCAGCGCCAACACTAAACTTACTATACGGAGCATATGCATTTTCATATGCTTTCGTAGCTTCTATTATTAATTTTTCAATATTTGTATTTTTCATGTAAATAGTATAACTAAGAAAACTTATTAAAAAGAAATAATTAGTAAGAAAGTGTTATAATATCCCTAAGTAAATAATTATTATATGGAGTTTTTTGATGAATAATAAAGCTACTTATATTGAACTAGAAGAAAAAATTATAAATCTAGAAAAAAAATTATCTAATTTAGACCTTCTTAAAAAAGAAAGAGACATTCAAAACTCTTTTTTAAAAACACTATTTGATACAATTCCTAGTCCTATATTTTATAAAGATAAAAATGGTATTTATCAACAATGTAATGATGCTTTCTCCAAAAATATACTAGGAATAGAAAAAGAAAAAATCATAGGTAAAACTTTATTTGATTTGCCAGTAGTAATAAATCTTGAAAATGCAAAGATTTATAAGAAAAAAGATGAAGAACTTTTACAGAATCAAGAATATCAAGTATATGAAACAAAAGTTAAATGTAAAGACGGAATTTTAAGAGATTATAATTTTTATAAATCTACTTATTCTTTAGATGGTGAAGTTTTAGGTATTGTAGGACTAATGTTAGATGTAAGTGATTATAAATCTGCTTTAAAAGAAATAGATGAAAAGAATAAAATCTTAAATGATGTTGTTAATATTGATTGGTTAAGCAATTTATATAATCGAAAATACTTTGCTGATATTTTTGAAAAAAAGATATCTTCTTTGTATCGTAATAATCTAGAATTTTCATTTGCAATTTTAGATATAGATTATTTTAAATATTATAACGATACCTTTGGTCATGTAGAAGGTGATAATGTTATCAAAAAGATCTCAGAACTTATGCAAAATACTTTTCAAAAAGCTAATGATTATGTTTTTAGATTAGGTGGAGAAGAGTTTGGTATTTTATTTGAGAGTAAAAATTCTAAAGAAGCTTATTATTTAATTAATAAACTTAGACTTGATATACAAAATGCAGGAATAAAAGCTGGAAATATTCAGGTTTGTGAATATGTAACAGTATCAATTGGTTTATTAAATATTAAAAAATTAAATAAAGATATGAAATATTCAAAACTTTATTTTCAAGCTGATAATTTGTTATATAAAGCAAAAAATGAAGGTCGAAATAAAGTATGTGTTTTAGACTATTCTTTTAATGAATAAAAAAACATAATTATTCTGGTCTTTTGACCATATAACCGCTTCCTCTTATATTTATAATAAAGTCTTCTTTTAGAACTTTTTTAACTCTATTTATTTCAGCTCTAATTGTTGCATTATCAATAAAATCATCATTCCAAACATAATCTCTAAACATATCGTAATTACAAATAAGTGAACGATTATTAGCTAATAGTTCTATAATTTGATTTTGTCTTTTTGGTAGAATTTGAGCTTCATTATTAAAATATAAAGTAGAGTTTTCATTATTATAACTATATGAAGTAGATAATCTTTTATGCTGTATTGGAACTTGGTTAGTTTTTAGCATTTTATTAATTCTTAATGTTAATTCTTTTAAGTGAAAAGGTTTTTTTAAATAATCAAAACATCCAATATCAAAAGCTCTTGTAATATCTTCTATATCAATAAGTGCTGATATAAATATAGTAGCTACCATTCTTTTTTCATCATGAAGTTTTTCAAGTATGCTTAAACCATCAATATGAGGAACATTTATATCTAATACTAATAAATCAAAAAGTTTTGAGTCTAAAACTTCTAAACATTCATTTCCATCTTTTACAGAGACAAGATTATGGCCTTCTGATTCAAGATATTGAGATATTGCATCATTTAACATAATATCATCTTCTAATAATAGTATTTTCATTTTATTTTCCCTTGTTAAATTCATAAGTAAAAGTAGTTATTTTTTCATTTGATTCTAAAAGTATATTTACATTTTCTTCTTCGCAAATTCTTTTTACAAGATTTAACCCCAATCCAAATCCATCTTTTGATTTTTCTTCTCTATAATATTCTTCAAATACTTTTTGAGGATATAATATTTTATTTGAATGTGAAGATACAATAAATTTAAATATATCTTTATCTTCTTCTAGTGTAACATTTATATTTTCTTTGTCAAATGAATATTTAATTGCATTAGTAATATTATTATCAATTATTCTTTGAAGTTTTGTTTCATTAAAAAAGATAATCA
Source organism: Campylobacteraceae bacterium (assembly GCA_013215985.1). Lineage (GTDB taxonomy): Bacteria > Campylobacterota > Campylobacteria > Campylobacterales > Arcobacteraceae > NORP36. The sequence goes on along the minus strand of JABSOL010000096.1, from coordinate 5,649 downwards.
TTGATGGAGTATTAGTATTAAAAATAATTCTAGATCTTTTTTTATTAGCAAAAGCTGTAAAAAAGTCAATTCTAGCTCTAGTGTAATCAACTAAATCAATATTATATTTTACATACTGAATATGGTCTTTTTTAACTAAATAAGATAAATCATCATAAATTGAAACAATGTTTTTTAAAGCAATTTCAATATTAGATAAATAATCATTTTTTCCGTGTTTCATTTCAAATAATTCTATATTAGACATTATTACCGATAAAGGAGTATTTGTTTCATGCACGGCATGACGCAAAAATTCTTTTTGAGATTTTAATAAAGATTGTGAATAAAGTTTTTCTTTTTCAAGTTTTTTAGATTGTTCTATATAATCTTGTGTACTTTGTTGAATTAGTGAAGTTAAAGATTTTGTAGTTTTAATAAAAGATAGTTGGTTATAACCAAAGTCTCTTTTAAATTGTTTTCTTTCTTTTGTAAGTATTAAATCATTTGAATTTTCACTTAAAGCAACTAAAGTTAAACTTTGATTTAATAATTCATTATGGGCTTGATTAGTTGATGTATTATGAAAAAACTCTGAATAGGTAAAAAAACCAGCAGTAGGAGCTATTTTTGCAAAAGGTTCTGTTTCTATTTTTATTAGGTTTTGCATATATCTTCTTCTTGCCATACAAGAATAAATAAAAAATGTTTCTGTTTTAAACTCATTTATATCTTTTAAGCATTCGATTGGGTTTTGCATTAACATTTCTGAATTTGCGAAACCAAGTCTTACTTTATCCCCTTCATATAAGTTTCCACCACAGCCTAATGAACCATCATCATATTTACTTAATACTGCGCGTGCCAGATTTACTCCATTTCTTTTTACAATTAATGGGTACTCAGCTTGAACAAAAGATTTACCTAAGTATTTGGTATAAAAATCTTGAGCAGTCATTCCTGAAATTTTACAAACTCTGTTTCCATTCATTTTATCAATTCTATGTTCAATACCAATTGGAATCCAATCAAATTTTTGAGCATTTTTTACTTCTAATACATCAGAGTTTAACGAAATAGCAACTGCACCCTTATTAATAATTTTATTATCAAAAGATATAAATGTTTTTTTAAATACACCATTGTCTCCTGCCATTCCACCAGCAATCATAAGGTTTTTATCATAAAAAGAAAATCCATTTAAATATTCTTCTGCATTAGTATCTGTTCCATCTGTAAAAGTAATAATAAGTTTAGTATTAGAAGTAGAGATAACATGAGACATTTCAATTCCATTTTGAAAAGCATCTAAACCTTCTATTAAATGACCTTTAAGTGTAGTATTCTCAAAAACTGAAATACTTATTACAGTTTTTAATGTAGATATTATAGCATTAGATATTTCACCATCAGTTGTTGTTCCTATACAAAGAGACTGAGGTAAGTTCTTCATTATTTCATTTGAAATTAATTGTAAAGTACTATCTTCATGTCCACAAAATATTTGAACTAAAATATTTTTTTCATTTTTGAATAATGAATAATCAATCAAATCTCTTAAATTATTATTACTAAATGTATAATTATAAGTTTTCATAATTCATTGTAACATAAAATAAAAATATATTTTATTATTTTGAAAATTATTTTATTCTAGATAGTGGCTATATAAGCACTTAAAAGAAATATTATTTAATACTATGTTTAAACTATGAATAGCTATATTCAAGCTATTAAACAAATGTAAACTTTCAACATATAAATCATAAGTGATTGTTACTTATGTAAAAACAAATTTAAGGATAAAAGATGTCATATATTAAACCAAAGTATAAAAGTCAGTTTGAAAACTTTATAGGTGGAGAATGGGTTGCCCCATTAAGTGGTGAGTATTTTGATAATGTTTCACCAGTTGATGGTGAAGTATTAACTAGAATTCCTAGATCTAATGAATCTGATGTTGATGCAGCAGTTGCCGCTGGAGTTCTTGCATTTGAATCATATAAACATTCAACTGTAGTTGAAAGATCTACTATGTTAAATAAAATTGCAGATGCAATTGAAGCAAATTTAGAGAATTTAGCACTTGCTGAGTGTTTAGATAATGGTAAAGCTATTAGAGAAACTCTTGCAGCTGATGTACCTTTGGTTGTTGATCATTTTAGATACTTTGCATCTGTTATTCGTGGAGAGAGTGGACAAGTTTCTGATTTAGATGAAAATACTATTTCTCAAGAAGTTTATGAACCATTAGGTGTTGTAGCTCAAATTATTCCTTGGAATTTTCCATTATTAATGGCAGCTTGGAAAATAGCTCCTGCACTAGCTGCTGGAAATGCTGTTGTTTTAAAACCAGCTTCTGCAACTCCTATGTCGATTCTAATTTTAATGGAAACAATTCAAGATGTACTTCCAAAAGGTTTAGTAAATATTATTAATGGTGCTGGTGGAAAAATTGGTAAACATTTAGCGACTCATCCAGATATTAAAAAAGTTGGATTTACAGGTGAGACTACAACTGGCCAATTAATTATGCAATATGCAACTGAAAATATTATTCCTTCAACACTAGAGCTTGGTGGAAAATCTCCAAATATTTTCTTAGAATCAATTATGGATAAAGATGATGAATTCTTTGATAAAGCAATTGAAGGTTTAGTCCTATTTGCATTTAACTCAGGTGAAGTTTGTACTTGTCCTTCAAGAGCATTAATTCAAGAATCAATTTATGAACCATTTATGAAAAGAGTGTTAGAGAGAATTGAAGCTATTACTCAAGAAGATCCTTTAGATCCTACAACTAAAATGGGTGCTCAATGTTCTGTTTCTCAGAAAGAGAAAATTCTTTCATATATCAAAATTGGTAAAGAAGAGGGTGCTGAATTACTTTGTGGTGGTGAAGAGTATGATAATAAAACATATCCAAATGGAAATTATATTCAACCTACAATTTTTAAAGGTCATAATAAAATGAGAATTTTCCAAGAAGAGATTTTTGGACCAGTATTAGCAGTAACAACTTTTAAAACTGAAGATGAAGCGTTAGAAATTGCTAATGATACTATTTATGGTTTAGGTTCAGGTGTATGGTCAAGAGATGCTCATCAACTACATAAATTCTCAAGAGGAATTGAAGCTGGTCGTGTATGGGTGAATTGTTACCACTTATATCCTTCACATGCATCATTTGGTGGATACAAAAAATCAGGTATTGGTAGAGAAACTCATATGATGATGTTAAACTCTTATAGACATACTAAAAATATTTTAACTTCTTATTCAAAAGACGCAATGGGATTCTTTTAGCCTTAAAGAAAATATTTAAAATGCATAGAATCTTTTCTATGCATTTTTTTTGCTAAAATATATATATTATGCATATAAATAAATTCGAAAAGGATTAATATGTTTACTTCAAGATTAGCCGTAACAAAAGAAGCGGTAAAAGTAATAGAAATACTAAAAGCAGAAAATGGTGCTTTAGTTTTTAATCAAAGTGGTGGATGTTGTGATGGAACTGCTCCTATGTGTTTTTCTATAAAAGATTTTTATGTGCCTTCAAGAAATGTCAAACTAGGTGAGATTTGTGGATGTGAATTTTTCATAGATAAAGATCAGTTTGAATATTTTAAACACTCACATATAACAGTAGATGTAAAAGTTGAGAAAGCTGCATTTGGAAATTCTTTTTCACTAGAAATAGACTTAGGCTACCAGTTTATAACTGTTTCAAGAATTTTTAGCGATGAAGAATATTCAAATTTAGAAATAAAGTAATCAATTGGGTATCCAGTCACCCAATTGTATTTTACAAATGATTTTCTCTAATGAATTAGCCCTCATGTATCCATTGAATGTTTCTCTTATATGACTTGTTCTCTGATTCCCTAGTTCCAAAGGCTTTTAGGTAAGCTCAATGTCTCTTTTGTCATCAAAGGGTTATGAATATCTATTCTTATTCTATTATTAAGATTTGATTGCTTACGTACATTTTTAATTTCAGAATGATTATTATAGAACTCAATAAAGCTTCCGTCGGCGTAAGCATTTTTAAATCCATTTTCTATAACTTTAGCAATTTCTGTGTTGTTTTTCCCAGTAAAGAAGTACATAGCGAAAGGATAAACTAATAATAGTTTCTTTTCTACCGTTATCTCTTTCAATTGATCTTTTCTGAAATTAACTTCTTTATATGCTTCCGTTACTCCTCGAGAGAAATAGTCAATACGACTTTTATTAATCATTTTAAAAATATTATCGTAAGAAGCTTGCACTTGTTTTAATCCAGCATTCTCTAATATATCAATATCTGCCCACCCAAAACCTTGAGCGCCAACCATTGATTGTAAATTTTTAAGATCTTTAATTTTATCAAACTTGGACTGGTGTTTTCTATTAATGATGAAGACCCTATGACCAATTAACCCTCTATACATAGGGTATCTAATCGGTAATAATTTATTTTCAATTCTAATAGAGGTACCATACCACATTAAATTAATTTTTGAATTTTCCTTATTCATTTCTATTTCTACTCTTGATGCAGAGTATCTCTTTTTTGAATAACTTAAAGTATGATCTCCATCTGCTTTTGATAAAATCAATTTAAGTAAATCAAGTTTGTAACTATGCATATACTCAGAAGTAATAGGGATTTTGATTTCAATAGCCATCAGCCATGGATTTAATCCTAGTAGAAAAAATGTGGTGAATATCATTATATATCGAGACATATGTAATTCCTTATTTTAGGTTTTAGTACTTAAGACAATTTAGGTATATTTTTTAGATTACTATTTTATTTTTATTTTGTCAATAGAAAAGTAGCCTTTTTATTTATTGTTGAAACAAAACAAACAAAAAGAAACAATTATCTGGCACATTTATTTACGATAAAAAGAAAAAGATTTATCTTATTCTATTTATATAGATACTTCTGATGAAATTATTTTTATATCAAAATACAATTAGTAAAAGAAGTAAAATAAATGAGATCTTTTGCAAAAAAAAATTAGGATTATATTATTTTAATATTGTTTAGAGATTCTGATGGAACTAATATAAGTACTTTTAATTTAGTGGATATAAAAGATGAAGCAATTGAAAATACATTTAATTTAGAAAGATTAGAGAAATATCAATGGTTACTAATTCTGAATTTTGGTTAATTTATGCATTAAAAAGAATTAGAAAAATTATTAAGCATATCTTCCAAAGAATATCATGAATTAAGTGAAATGATTACAAGTTATGATATTGATTTAGAAAAAATAAATATTCCAAATTTAAATATTTCAAAGAAAGACTAGAGAAGAAATTCTAAATTATTTAGAAATCTTCAACATTTTAAATCTATCACCCATTCCAGTTAATTCAATTAAAGTTTTTACTTTTTGAACTTCTCTTAAATAAGCTTTTTCACCAGCTTTTTCTTTAACTATCGAAAGTAAATCTAATATCCCAAAATCTATTAATGCTTCGGCTTGAGTTTTAAAAGAAGTTCTTAAATTTAAATCTTTAGATATATTAAGTAAGTGTGCAAAATTTACATCATATGTAATATCAGAGTTTTTATATAAACTTTTTAAATCTAAATTTTCTTGAAATAATGGAAATACTTTATGTTTCTCATATATACGAATAGAGAAATCATTTCTAGGAACTCTATCA
>JABSOL010000095.1 GCA_013215985.1 Campylobacteraceae bacterium | reverse complement strand
TGGTGACCCGTGATGGATTCGAACCATCGACCACTTCCTTAAAAGGGAAATGCTCTACCAACTGAGCTAACGGGTCACTATATAACATCTAAAAGTGGCGCGGTTGAAGGGACTCGAACCCTCGACCTCCTGCGTGACAGGCAGGCGTTCTAACCAACTAAACTACAACCGCACTTTAAATATAAAGAGAATAAATCTCTTAAGTCACTATAAACATAATCTCAAATCGTATGCTACTGCATAATATGATTATAAATCATGGTGGTCGATAGAAGACTCGAACTTCTGACGTCTACCTTGTAAGGGTAGCGCTCTACCAACTGAGCTAATCGACCGATAGATGTTTTACATCATCTCTGATGATAACATTTGTAAATGGTGATCCCTAGGAGATTCGAACTCCTATGGTTGGAATGAAAATCCAAAATCCTAACCATTAGATGAAGGGACCTAAAATGTCATACTGGTGACCCGTGATGGATTCGAACCATCGACCACTTCCTTAAAAGGGAAATGCTCTACCAACTGAGCTAACGGGTCACTTAATTTAAGTTGTTGTTCTTAAATTGGAGTGGAATTATATGAAAAAAATAATCATTTGTCAATGGATTTCGTAAGGAAATTCAAAAGTTTTTTTAAAGAGCTCTTTGCAGCTTGTATTTGAACCTCATTTCGAGTGCCTTTAAAGTGATATTCTTCAATCAAATATTGGTCTGCATCTACGTGTATACCGATGATTACAGTTCCTACTGGTTTCTCTTTACTTCCGCCATTTGGACCAGCGATTCCAGAAATTGCAATTGCGTAATTTGCAGCGAATTTTTCTCTTACTCCGCTTAACATTTGCTTAACTACCTCAAAACTTACCGCTCCATGATTTTTTAGTATCAATTTTTCTACATTTAATTCATTATTTTTTACCTCATTTGAGTAAGAAACTATTGATCCATTAAATATTTCTGATGATCCTGAGACTTGTGTAATTAAATAAGATACTAATCCACCTGTACAAGATTCGGCACAAGTAATAGTTTTATTTTGTTTTTTAAGTATATTTTGAAGTTTTATCATATCTTCATTTGAGAATATTGATTCATACATTAGTTTTATCCTAATATTATTTTAAATTTTAACATTGTTAATTAAAAGATTTTGTTAGTTAATGAGAGTATATAATAAGAGCTAAAACTCTTATTATATATGCATATAGATATTATTCTGTTAAGTCGTTTAAAAGTTCTTCTTCTTTATAGTTTAATCCTAAGAAGTCTACTACAACTTTTAAATCTCGTTCAGCATTACCTAAACAAGAAGTTGCACCTGGACTTGGAGTCATATTAAAGATTAATCCATTACCTGGATTAACAGAAGCTTCTCCTAACATTAGTTTTTGTTTATCTTTATCTAAAACTTGTGGTCTAATTCCACCAAAACCTTTAGCATATTCAATATCATCAGTTGTTAATGAAGGTACAATCTTTTTTGCATCTTGAACAAATAATGTTTTGTTAATACCTGGTACTTCAAATAAGAAGTTTTTAAATACATATTTTCTAATATCAGAGTCTTTTAATAGATCCCAGAAAATTTTAACAATATTACCATCAAAATTTAAAGTTTTCCAGAAGTCCATATATGTACCTGGTTTAAATCTTTCTAATTTTGGTAACATTAAAGCAGTTGGTCCAAATCTTGTTTTTCCATCAGCTAAAATATCAGGATCACCATGAAGTGCAGCAAATGGTAATTTATCATTTTGTACCATATATACTTTACCATTTAAGAATTTACCAGAAGTCATATAAAAACTACCAGCCATTGGTAAACAACCCATATGTTTTCCATAACCCATTCTATGTGCTAAAAATAATGAGTGAGCACCAGCATTCACAACAACAAAGTTTGCTGAATATACTTCTCCATTTTCAGTTATTATATCAAATGTTTTATCTTCATTTTCAATTATATCTTTAACCTGAGAGTTAAAATAAACATCTGAAGGAATATCAGAAGCTTTAACACCTTCTTTTACTAACTCTTCCGTCATTTTCCCAAAATCAACTGTTGTATATTGGTCTTTTGCACCCATCGCAACAATTTTTTCAGGTCTTTCTATTGTTTGTTCTTTATCTGCCCAAACAAGTTTTGGTTCTAAAACTTTTAAGTCTTCTTTGTCCCATAACTCTAAGTATGGAAATAATTCTTTGAATTCATTATATCTATTTGTAATAAATTCAACTTCTTCTTCACCAACACCTAGAGCCATCTTTTGATGAGAGAACATTAATTTATCTTCTAGTTTATATTGTAAACAGAACTTTTCTACCATTTTTGCAGATCTTTTTGTAATTACCGCTTTTTCTAGAGTATAGTTTGTTTCAATATCTCCTACATGAATTGTTTGTGAGTTACTTGTACCTTTAGTATTTAAAGTAGCTAAAGCCTCATACTTTTCAAGTATTGCAATACTTTTTACGTCTGTATATTTTGCTAATTCATAAAATAGTGCCGCACCAGAAATTCCACCACCTACAATTACTACATCATAATGTTTTTTATTCATCTGTTCTATTCCTAATAAAAATATATTTAATGATATCAGAAATATGAGTACTTATTCATAAATTGATGTTATTTATTTAAAAAATCAAAATAATAATGATTCGTTTTAACACACTATTTATTATAAGATCTAATTATGTATAAAAAAGAAACATATAATTATTTATAAATAATAAAGCTATGTTAGACTTATGTATGTTTAACTTCTTTAAAAATAAATTTATTATTAAAAATAATAAAAAAGCGAATACTTCTAAAATCTTTGTTTGTAAACATTGTAAATTAATTTGTAAAGATTGTAAATCTTTATATTGTTATGCTTGTTTTTCAAATAAAAATAATCCTTGTCCTTCTTGTGGGAAAACTAATAATGATAAAAAAGACTCTAGTTAAATTTTATTTTTATTTTTGTCTTAGTTGTACTTAACCTAAATTTAGCTAATATCGTTGCATTTATTATAATTAAGGTAATTACACATGGATTACAAAGATAGTTTATTACTTCCAAATACAAAGTTTCCTATGAGAGGGAATCTTCCGCAGAACGAACCTATAAAATATAAATTATGGGATGAGTCTAATGTTTATGAAAAAATGAAAAAGAATAGAGAAGGTGCGCCTACTTTTACTTTACATGATGGTCCTCCATATGCTAATGGGCATATACATATAGGACATGCTTTAAATAAAATCTTAAAAGATATTATTAATAAGTTTCATTACTTTAATGGGAAATCTATTAGATATGTTCCAGGTTGGGATTGTCATGGTCTACCAATTGAGCAAAAAGTTGAAGAAAAAATTGGTTCAACTAAAAAGAAATTACTTGCTAAATCTAAATTAAGAGAATTATGTAGAATACATGCTGCAAGATTTGTTGATATTCAAAAAGAAGAATTCAAAAAATTAGGTGTTATTGCTGATTGGGAAAACCCTTATTTAACAATGGACTTTAAATTTGAAGCTAATATCTTTAGAGAACTTTGTGCTATTGCAAAACAAGGTTTATTAATTCAAAGATCTAAACCAATTTATTGGTCTTGGGCTGCTCAAACTGCATTAGCAGAAGCAGAAATTGAATATGAAGATAAGGTATCACCTTCTATTTATGTTGCATTTAAACACGAAAAACTTGATGCTTCTTTAATTATCTGGACTACAACTCCTTGGACACTTCCAGCTAATGCTGGTATTGCTTTAAACCCTGAAGAAATTTATGTTTTAACAGCTGATAAATTTATTGTTGCTAAAAAATTACATGCAACTTTAATAGCTGATGGAATTATAAAAGGTGATATAGTTGAAGAAATTAAATCGACTGATTTAGAAAATACTTATGCAATTAACCCATTAAATGACAGAAAATCTAAAATTATTTTAGGTGAACATGTAATGATGGATTCTGGTTCTGGTTCTGTACATACAGCTCCTGGTCATGGTGAAGAAGATTACAAAGTAGGTTTACTTTATGATTTAGACATTATAATGCCTGTTGATGCTCATGGTAAATATGATCAAACAATTGTAAGAGAAAAATTATTCAGAGATACTGAAAAATATTTAGGTTTACATGTATTTAAAGCAAATGAATTAATTCTTGAAGAATTAGGTGATGCATTATTACAAAGAGTTGATATTACTCACTCGTATCCACATTGTTGGAGAACACATACACCTGTAATTTACAGAGCTACTAAACAATGGTTTATTTCTATTGATGATGCTTATGGTAAAGAAAATAAAACTCTAAGAGAAAATGCTTTAGACGTAGTTAAAGATTTAACTTTTTACCCAGAATGGGGAAGAAATAGATTAAAATCTATGTTAGACGGTCGTCCTGACTGGTGTATTTCTAGACAAAGAGACTGGGGAGTTCCAATTGCATTCTTTAGAAATAAATTAACAGATGAAATTATTTATGATGAAGATGTTTTAGAACATGTAACTAGTATATTTGATGAAAAAGGTTGTGATGCTTGGTATGATTTATCAATCGAAGAATTATTACCTAAAGACTCAAAATATAATGCTGCTGATTTAGAAAAAACACAAGATATTTTAGATGTATGGTTTGATTCAGGTTCTACACAAAATGCTGTATTAAGATCAGGAAATTATGATGCTGGTACTTTCCCTGCTGATCTATACCTTGAAGGTTCTGATCAACATAGAGGTTGGTTCCAATCTTCGCTTTTAACAACGCTGGCTTCAAGTGAAATTGCTCCTTATAAAGCAATTTTAACTCATGGTTTTACTGTTGATGAAAAAGGTGAAAAAATGTCTAAATCTAAAGGAAATGTTGTTGCACCTGATAAAGTGATGAAACAATATGGTTCTGAGATTTTAAGACTATGGGTTGCTATGAGTGATTATCAATCAGATTTAAAAATCTCTGATAACATTTTAAAACAAAATGCTGAACTTTACAGAAAAATTAGAAATACTTCTAGATTCTTACTTGCAAATGTAAGTGACTTAGATGCTTTAGTTCCAGTTGATGAATTAGGTGAATTAGATAAATGGGTTCTAAATCGTGCTAAAAATGTATTTAAAGAAATTGAAGATGCATTTAAAGTTTATGAATTCTCTAGAGGATTAAATAGATTAAACAATTTCTTAGTTGTTGATTTATCTGGTATTTATTTAGATGTTTGTAAAGACAGATTATATTGTGATGATAAAAATGATATTCATAGACGTGGAGCACAAACTGCAATGGCAATTATTGCTAAAAAGTTATTCTCTACTTTAGCTTGTATTTTAACTTATACAGTTGATGAATTATTAGCTCACTCTCCAGTAGTTATTAAAGGTTCTGCAGAAGATGTATTTGATCTAAACGCATATGAAATTCCTGAAGTTAATTCAACTTTAGATTCAGATACTTTAATGAAAGCAAAAGAGAAATTCTCTGAAGCAATTGATAAACTTAAAAAAGAAAAAATAATCAAATCTACTTTAGAACTTGATCTTTATACTAATAATGAAGCTATCTTAGTTTTACCAAAAACTGAAATTGCTGATTGGTTTATTGTTTCTAATTCAGTTTCTAAAAAAGATAATGCTTTAGTATCATTTGAATTAAATGGTTCATTATTTGAAGCTTATAAAGTGGAAAGTGCAAAATGTCCTAGATGTTGGAAATTTACTTCAACAGCTGAAGATTGTTTATGTACTAGATGTGAAGATACTCTAAAATAATGTTTGAACAAGAAGTAAGTTTAACATTTATTTTTCAATCAATAGCGGTGATTCTTGTAATCACTGCTATTTGCATTTATTTAATAAATACAAATAAGAGAAAAAAATAAGGATCTTAAAATGATGCCATTTTCAGATGAAGATTTAAAACCAGCTGTTGCAAATATTATAAATAATAAAGTATCACCAATGCTTGCTCAAGATGGTGGAGCTATTGAATTATTAGATGTAATAAATGCAAAAGTATTTATACAATTACAAGGTGCATGTGTAGGTTGTGGATCTAGTTCAAGTACATTGAAATTTGTAGTTGAAAAAGAACTAAAAGCAGCAATTCATCCAGATTTAGTAATTGTAAATGTTCCTCATGGTATGGAAAATAACTTAGATGAATTTAATGATTAATCAAAAGTTCTTATTAAATGATGCGAATAACTTTTTTTTACAAAAAGATTTTTCAAAGGCTTTATTTTTATACTCACAACTGTCAACTTTATATCCATCAAATGAAGATTATCAAGTATATGCAATGTTTTGTGATATAGCAAGTGAAGATGAAAATAAAGCTTTATCTTTATTTGATTATTATGCTGTTTCTAAAGAAGAGAATGAAGAATCTGCTTTAGAAGAAATTTACAAAATGATAAATATGCATGATGATGAACTTGAAGATATTATGGAAATGCTAAATAAAATTACAAAAGATAGTATTGAATCTTTAGATGCAATTAAATATGAAGACTTTCAACAATTTATAATTTCAAGAGGTTCTTTTAAAGAAGCTTTTGAAGATATAATGTTTTCAACAAAAGTTGCAATTGAATCAAAAGAAGATTTTTTTGATTTTGTATCTAATTTAATAGAAAATGGATTTGATTCTACTGCTTATAATTATTTAGAAAACTTTAATGAACATTTTACTTATGATGATAAAGTAGAAGATTTATATAAATTATTAGAAGAGAAAAAAATTGTTATTAATAACTAAAGAAAACAAATTCACAGATAATACAAATGAAGTTAATGAAGAGTTTATATTTGTAAAAAATGACTCTAATAAAAAGTTCGAACAAAATGCAATAAATAACGGATGCAAACAAGTTATAGAATCTTCTGATTTAATTAATTTTGTTGATTTTTCATCTATTAAAATTGTTGGAATTACTGGTACTAATGGTAAAACAACAACAGCTGCTGCTATTTATTCATTTCTTTTAGACTTAGGATATCGCGTTGCCTTACAAGGTACTAGAGGCTTTTTTATAAATGAAAAAAGAGTAGAAGAGTACTCATTAACAACTCCTGTTCAATTAGCTAACTTTTCTCATATTCAAGATGCCATAAATGTAAATTGTGAATTTTTTATTATGGAAGTAAGCTCACATGCTTTAGCTCAAAATAGAATAGAAGGTATTAAATTTGATCTTAAAATTCATACTAATATTACTCAAGATCATTTAGATTATCATAATACTATAGAAGAATATATAAACATTAAAAATTCATTTTTTACTGATGATTGTAAAAAACTTATTAATAAAGATGATAAATTAGTTAGATTTAATAAAAAGAATGCGTATACTTATGCTTTAGATGTTCCATCTACTTATAAAGTACAAGCATATTCTTTTATTGAAGGCATGAGCGTAGCTGTTCAAAATATTGAAAATACAGTTAATTTCTCATCTTCAATGATGGGTATATTTAATATTTATAATTTAACAGCAGCTTTAGGAGCAGTTGATTTAATTACAAATAAGTCTTTAGAAGAAATTTGTGAAGTAATTGATGGTTTTGCAGGTGTTTCGGGAAGAATGGAAATCATTTCAAATGATCCATTAATAATAGTAGATTTTGCTCATACGCCTGATGGTATGAAAGAAGTTTATGAGAGCTTTAACCATAAAGATATAATTACTGTATTTGGAGCAGGAGGAGATCGTGATAGATCTAAGAGAGCTATTATGGGTAGAATTGCTTCTACTTATGCCAAACATATTATTATAACTTCTGATAACCCAAGGTTTGAAGATCCTGATTTAATTATTGAAGATATTTTAAAAGGTATTAATAATAAGTCTAATGTTATTGTTGATATTAATAGAGCGCAAGCTATTAAAAAAGCTATGTCTTTAGCAAATAGTAAATCAGTAGTTTTAGTTCTTGGAAAAGGTGACGAAACTCATCAAATAATTTATGATAAAAAGTTTCCACTTGAAGATAAGAAAATCATTTTAGAAGAATTAAATAAATAAAATAATTAAAAGAGTTATATAAATAGAATCTATTTATATGCTCTTATAATTACTCCTCTTCCACTTTTTGAGTGAGCAACGTAATTTACGTATGTAATAATAGTATCTTTCCCTAAAGTATCTTTAACTAACCAAGCAGCTTCTAAAACTCTAGCACGTGCTAAACCTAATTTTAAATATTCTTTTTGACTTTTTGATTTAATATAATTAAATTTTCTATAATCATTGTCATCAAGTAGGGCAATTATTTGGTATCGAATAGTTTGTTTATAAGATTTTTTGAAAAAAAAATATCGAAAAATTTTTTCGATATTTTGGATAAAAAATCTTGATTTTTTCTGAATTTTTTTAAAAAAGAATTAACTTTCTTTTTACAAGTAGAACTTAGAGATTTAATAGCAATTTTAGAATCATAACAAGATACACTTATGTATTTTCCTTTTGCTAATTTCTTTTTAGTTTTTTTAAGACTTGCTTGTAAATAAACTATTTTTTTATTTAAAACAAGAGTATTAGTAGATTCATTTACTTTTATGTCTTTTAAAACATTATATTTTTCTAATAAAGAAGAATAAAGTATTTCATTTACATAATTATCTTGTATCTCTTTATTTAAATCAGAAAAAATAAGATTTTCATTTTTTATTTTTACAATTCTTTCAACTTCAATTTCTCTTATTACAATTTTGCTTTCTTTTTCAAGATTTACAAAATATGTAAGAACTGAAATAATAACAAATAAAATAGGAAGCATTATTAATGATATTTTATTTCTAAAAAAGTCAATGAAGTCACGTTTTCTAATATAAAACTTCTGCTTTTTTTTGTACTCAAGTGACCTTTCTTCTAAGGCTTCTTTTAATAAATCTTTTATTTCTAATTTTTCTGTTTCATTCATGCATCAATTATAACAAAAAAAAAGCATTAATTATTATTTTTTTCACTTAATCTCTATTTTTTAGATAAATATAAGTTATTAATAAAATGATACTAAGTAAAAGAGGGTAAAAAAAGTAATACTCTTTTAAAGTTATTTTATTCTTATTTATTTTTGATTTTTCTAAAAGATTTATATCTTTATAAATATTTTCTAGGCTCTCACTATTTATAGCTCTATAAGATTTTCCATTAGTTTGTGATGAAATTTCATTTAAAACTCTTATTTTCCTATTTCCAATTGAAATTGTATATATTTTAATAGAATATTTTTTAGCAAGTTTAATGACAACAGATAAAGGGATTTGACTTGCTGTATCTTCACCATCTGTTAATAAAACAATTATTTTACTTTTATTTTTTGAATCTTTTAGTATTTTTATTGAAGAAGCAAGTGAATCAATCATTGCAGTTTGTTCACCTACAATTGCAATATCAAGATATGATAATATTTCTATTTGTGCTTCTTTATCAAAAGAAATAGGGCTAGCAGTCATTACAGATGATCCAAATACAACTAAAGCAATATTATCATTTACTCTTTGTTTTATAAAATCTTTTACAATATTTGAAACAGCTAGCCATCTATTCTCTTCTAAGTTATTTCTATTAAAACCTATTGCTCTCATAGATCCACTAGTATCAAGATCTAATACAATATCAATACCATCATTTTTAATTATTTTAGTATCAAGTTTTTTAATTGGTGAGCTTAGCGCTAATAAAAGTAAAACTATTGATGAATATTTTAATATATTTAATAATATATGATTATAAGATACTTTTTTTAAAATATTTAAATGTGGAAAATAAAAGGTAGATGTTTTTTCTTTAAAAAAATATTCAGATAAAATAAAAACAAATACAAATAGTAAAAGATATGGAAATTCTAAACTATACATCTATACTCTCCAAAAAAAGTTCGTATTTTGCAATAAATTCTTTTGGGAATTTTTTAACATCTTTTTTATATTTGTAGTCTTCCAATATTTCATTAATTTCTTCCATA
>JABSOL010000094.1 GCA_013215985.1 Campylobacteraceae bacterium | reverse complement strand
TGATTATAAATAATGAATATATTATTACATACATTCAAGTGTATATCTTCAGGATTTAAAGTATTATCTTCAATACTAAATATAGAGTTTTTCTATGTCTTAAGTAAATAAACTTAACAGATAAAAAAGATCTTTTAGGGAGTGTAATATAAGTAGGTAAGCTTTAAAAATAAAATATTTGGAATAATGTTTTAATAGAAAATAGATATAGGAATGTTCATAGTATTATTGAACATTCCTTCAAAAAAGTTAATCTTAATTAACGTCTTGTACTAAGTATTTACCTTTGTGCGATTGAGCAATAACATTTTGTTTTATTTTAGTAGATGAAGTTTGAGGATTATAACTTACTTGAACTATTTTTTTACCATTTTCTTTTAAAAATTTTTCTACTGCAAGATTATGTGGTTTATCTCCCCAATCTTCTCCAATAACAAAAATATCAATATCTAAGTCTTTGCAATTTGTTACATATTCAAGATCATTATATGATACTACATCATCAACACATTTTAAAGCTTTAAGCATTTCCATTCTTTGGTTTAATGGAACAACAGGAACATTTCTTTTATATGAAGCTACTACTTCATCTGAAGCAACACCTACAATAAATTTGTCTCCTAATGTTTTACAATATTCTAATAAAGCTAAATGGCCCACATGTAATAAATCGAATGTACCAACTGTATATACAATCATGTTTGTTTTCCTTAAATAATATAATTTACGATATAATAGCATTTTTATGCCAAATACATGGTATCATTCAACAAAAACTCACTATTACTTACAAGGACTTAAATTTCATGTCAACAGAAAACATTACAAACAAGCAACCAACAATTTTATCTTATGTTAAAGATATTCCAAACATTTTGTCTCTTTCAGGATTATTCTGTACAGTTTTAGCTATCTACTTTAGTATTAAAGGTATTTATGCAGCAGCAATGATAGGTATGGTATGGGCCGTTGCCTTTGATTGGGCTGATGGTTTAGTAGCAAGAAGGCTTAAAGGAAGAACGCCAACAGATGCAAAATTTGGAGGACAACTTGATGTTGTAATTGATATTGTAAGTTATGGTGTAACTCCTGCTATTTTACTTTTATCTTATGGTAAATTTGAAGCTATTTATTTAATAGGTGCGTTTATTATGTTAGCTGCTGCTGCTATTAGACTAAGTTATTTCTCAACTTATGGTTTAGCTGGTGGTACAAAATATACAGGTCTTGCACTTGATAATAATAGTTTGATTTTAGTTTCTATATTTTTATTAGAAGGTATAGTTTCTAATGATACGTTTACAATAATTTTATATATATCTGGAGTAAGTCTTGCATTTTTAAATGTATCAGAAATTAAAACACCAAAACTTTCAGGAAATCCTAGAAATGTGTATTTATTAGCGGCTTATACTCTTAGTATTTCAGCTATTTATGCTTTTAAACTTATATAAAAGAACTAAAACGTAATTAGAATTATAAAGAGATGTTTAAAATAATATATTTTAAACATCTCTTAACTCTCACTCATTTTTTCATTTAAAATAAAATCATAGATCTTTTCCTGTAATCATTCTTTAATAACTTATCGTTAAAATATAAATATAAATATAAATATAAATATAAATATAAATTTAAAGGATAATTAATGAAAATAACTCCCAATGTCGTAGAACAAAATAAAAGTATTAATTATTAACTAAGTTTAAAAAATACACGAAATATTGAATCAATAGAAATTCTCTCACGAAGTGATTATTACCATAAAGATATACTTGAATATAAAATTAAAAATAATATCATTTTTTTTCATATAAAATGCCATTTATTGGTGAATTTGTAGTTAAAGTAAACTTTACATATAAAGAGTCAAAAATAGCCTGTTTATATTGTCTTGATAAAAACATGATTAAACTAAGACCAATAAAAGGCTATTTACATATGCATTCAATTCATTCAGATGGTAAAACAACGCCTTTTAATGGTCTTAGCTTCACTTGACAAAGGTATGGATTTTTTAAGTATTACAGATCATGATAATTATCAAGGTTCTCAAATTGCAATTGCAAAAGTTAAAGAACATAATATTGATATTTTACTTTTAGCAGGAGAAGAGTTAAGTGTTGGTGGAAAAAAAGACATGAGTATTTCTCAAGGTAATGGACATATCTTATCTATTAATACAAATTAATCTATAGAAGATCAAAGAAAAGATGATATAAAATATCAAAAAGAACTAAAAGATATTATAAAAGAATTAAAAAATGAGAAGATTGATAAAAATATTAATAGCTCTCATTACGCAAAGAATATTTGGGTTATCAATAAAATAAAAGAAGCAAAAGGTATTTCAATTCTTGCTCACCCTAACTGGGTGTATAAAGATGAAAAATACCACCTTCACCAAGCTTTTTATAAAGAAATGTTAAAAACTTCAAATCTTGATGGCGTTTAAGTTTTTGGGGAAGAAAAAATTAAAGAATATAATAATATGACACATCTAACTGCTCTTCAAACAAAAAATAAACATAATTAGCACCTTTTGCAAATTCAGCGCTCACAATAGTGACCATGAAATAGGTGAGCGATTTACAATATTATTTTGTAAAGAAGAATCTCCTACAGGTATAATAACAGCAATAAAAAAAGGACTTACTTGTGCTGTTTTTAAAAGAGAAAACTATGAACATCAATTCATTGCTAAAAATGAATTAGCTCAGTATGTTTATTTTTTAATTAAAGAATATTATCCAAAACATTCAAGTTTAAAAAGTAGATTAGCAAAATTTTATATTTATCAATTAATAAACTCTGAATCATTTGAGAAAAAAATAAATATAATTAAGAAAAAACTTGAAGAGTATACTAATTCTTTATATGGAAAGTAGATATATAATTAATTGAAATAAAGAGTAATGTAGCTGCAATGAAATACTTTAATAATACTTAAATTATATATATAGTATGATATCAGTATTATTTAAGCACATAATACTTTCTTTAAACTTACAATAATGTACAAAAAATCTTATTAATGCTTTAATACAAACAAAGTCTATACACCATTATAAGAAATGAATTCTATATAGAAATAAGGTAAATTATGTCAAAAACTTTTGAATTTCAAGAACAACTTACAAGCTTGCCCTTGTCGAACTTAAATGAAGCCAGTATAAATTTTTTGGATTGGGTTGAACCTTTAGTTACACAAGATCAATTCAATATAACAAAAAAGAATTTAGAGCGTTTTCTAATTAAAGATGGTCCTATTCTCGAAAAAAAACTAATAGAATGGTCAGCGCAAAATGAAGGCAATTGGTTAGCTCCACTTTGGAAGGATATGTATCTTGATATAAGGGATCCACTTGTTATTGATGTTAACTATTTTATTAAGTTAATTACTAATCATCTTAAAGTTAAATATACTTCTATAGATATTGCAGGTGTTATTATAAATAAACTTATGGATATTTATGAAAGTATAGAATCAGAAACTTTTGAAGTTGAAAAAGCTAGAGATATTCCTATGTGTATGTCTCAGTATAAACAAATGTTTAAAGCAACAAGGATTCCTAAAGAAAATCGTGATGAATATATTGTAAAAGCTAAAAGTAAAAATAATCATATTATCGTAATGTTTAAAAATAATATGATCAAAGTTAATTTAAGTGATGCAAGTGGTAAAAAATATTCTTGTAAAATGATTATTAATACATTAAACAATATTTTAAACTCAAAAATACAAAAAAATGATACTAGTATAGGCCTTATTACAACAGCACCTAGAGATCAAGCATATGTAGTATTAAATGATATTCTTAAGATTGAAAAAAACAAAGAGAGTTTTGAAATATTAAAAGATGCATTATTTGTAGTATGTATTGATGAAAGTTCAAAAACTTCATATGATTTTGCTATGAGTCTTATGGCTACAAATGAAAATAATAGGTATTTTGATAAAAGTTTACAATTAATATTTAATGAAGAGGGTGATTTTGGATTTAATTTAGAACATACTGGTGCTGATGCTAGTGCTTGGATTAATGTTATTAATAAAATTAATGAAGAGTTGAATTTTATTGATAAATATATAGAAGATAAATCATTAGAGAGTATTCAAACAGAAGAACTAACTTGGGAATTATCTGAAACAGTAAATATGCAATTACATCTCTTAAAAAGAGATCATCATACTAGACTTGAAAATATTCATTTAGAAATAAATCATTTTGAAAACTTTGGAGCTAAAAAAATAAAATCTTTAAAATATAGTCCCGATGCATTTTTACACTTATCACTACAATTAGCACAATACCGTACATTTAATAAGCTTAGAAGTACTTATGAAGCTGCTAATATGAGAACTTATTTAAATGGAAGAACAGAATGTAATAGACCTATTTCTAATGAAGTTTTAGACTTTGTAAAAGCATTTGATTCAGATGATGTAGATTCTTCAAAACTTAAAGACTTGATGGGCTCTGCTTGTCAAAAGCATTCATCTCGAATAAAAGATTGTCTTGGTTCAAATGGAGTTGAGAGATATTTTTTCGCAATGAATAAAATGTATACTCTTTTCTCTGATGACTTAGATTTAAAAGAGAAACCTTCATTTTTTGAAGATGAGGGATATAAAGAACTTACATATAGTTTTATTTCAACATCTAGAATAGAATCAAAACATTTTGATCTATGTGGTTTTGGGCCAGTTGTTCCTGATGGTTATGGTTTTTGGTATAACTTACTTGAGAATCAAATTGATATGAATCTAACAACGAGAAAAGATGAGAATATAGATAATGTTAAAGTTTTTGGTGATGCAATTGTAAAAGCTTTAAATGATTTAGCAGAATTTGCTTCGTAGTAGTTTTCTTAAATCTAAGAAAACAAGGCTTTTAAGCCTTGTTTTAAATCTTGTTATTTAGCAGAGTTTGCTTCTTTAATCCAAGAATCAACTTTAGATTTATTCATTTTTAACCATGTTTGAACATGTCTTTTAATATCTTTAGTTTTGTTTTGACCGTTTCTCATAAGCATATTTTGACCACTTACATCATTAACACTTAATTTAACAATATCAAATAGTTTTGCTATATCTTTATGTTTTGTATTAATACTTTTATTTGCAACAATTTTTTGAGAATTAATTGGAAAACCATAATCCGCCCCATTTGAAAGTTTTGTAGAAATACCATCTGGGTGAGCTGATTTTGTTACTTGTAAAAATACAATATCTTTACCAGGAATTAATTTACCACTTAACCAATAAGGAGTCCATGTAAAAAATAGAACTGCTTTGCCTGTTTTATATCTGGCCATTGTATCTGAAAGTAATGCTGAATATGAACCTTGGTTATGATCAATATTATCTCGAAGTTTAAATGTATCTAAGTGATATTCAATTACTTTTGCAACTTCCCATCCAACACTAGCACCTGTTAAGTCAGCTTTACCATTATCATTTGAATCAAATAATTTTGCAATTTTTGGATCATTTAAATCACTAATATATTTAATATTATATTTATCAGCAGTTTTTTTATCAATTACATATCCAGATGCACAGTTTTTAATATACTTAGAAAATATAGCAAGTTTATCTAATCCTCCTGCACCTTTAATCATATTTGACTGAATTGGATCCCAATGTGCTGCCATAAAATACACATCATCACTTTTATAATTATTAGAAATTGTTTGAAATGCAATTGCATATTCTAAAGCATTTGAAATTTCTACTGTATGTCCCATTTTTTTTAGTATTTCTACCACAATTTGCATCTGAAAAGATTCTTCCTCAAGTACTGTTTTTAAAGCAGTAACTTTAGCAGCATATAAACTTGACGCTAAAGCAAACGAAACTAATAAAGTAATTAAAAACTTTCTATTTAACATTTTTTCTCCTTAAATTTAAAATAAAAGCAATAGGTCCTTTTTCATACCATCTTCTTTTATCATTCTTACCCATTTCTTGCGTTAATCTATCTAATATAATACAAGTAATACAAGTAATACAATTCCTAAACCACTAATAGCAGCTAACCCAATATCAAGTCTTCCAATTCCTCTTAAAACCATTTGTCCTAATCCTCCAACTGCTATCATTGAAGATATTACAACCATTGATAATGAAAGCATTAGAGTTTTGTTTACTCCTGCCATAATTGTGGGCATTGATATTGGAATTTGAACTTTCCATAACATTTGAGATGAACTAGCTCCAAAAGACCTTGCATCTTCAATTAAATCATCTGGAACTTGTCTAATTCCTAAATTTGTAAGACGAATAAGAGGAGGTAGTGCAAATATAATTATTACAATAACACCAGGTACATTACCTATTCCAAATAACATTACAATAGGAATTAGATATACAAAAGCTGGTATTGTTTGCATTCCATCAAGAATAGGGCGCATTATTTTATCAGCAGTGTCACTTCTTGCAGTCCAAATACCAAGTGGAAGACCTATTATTAGTGAAAACAGTACAGCTGTTATAACCAGTGATAATGTAATCATTGATTCTTCCCAAGATCCTATAAATCCAATTAGGAAAAATGAAATCATTGTTCCAAGTGCAAGTTTTTTACTTGAAATTTGAAGAGCTAAAAATACTTCTCTAAAGTTTATAACTGTCCAATCAATTGCTATATTAGTCCAATCATCTAAAGGAATAATAGCTTCATCAAATGGATGAAAAATATCAAATTCTTTTACATATTCAATAGGCTGAAGTGCAGCTTCTCCCCAATCAACAGATGATACTCTATCTTCTTGTACAGTTGAGGCATTTCCCCAAGGATAAGTATGATCTGTAATATTTTTAATAAAATCACTTATTTGTAAGTTCTCTTGAATTGCTTTCTCATTTATTATTGCCTCATGAATTGAGCCATTTAAGTCTTTTTGTACTTTTAAAGAGTTTATTGTTAAAATTTCTAAGTATTTTCCACTTTTTTTAAGAAAATAAGAATACTTTTCATCAAAATCACCTATATATACAATTGCTGATTTAATACCAGTACTTTCTTTATTTATAATTGTTGAGTGAACTTTTTTAACTATATGAGAAGCCCTTAGAACATAAGTTACATCTACCCCTTTAAAAAAAGATCTTACATAATCATTTTCAGGTTTATTAATTATCTCTTCTGTAGTTCCTATTTGAGAAATTTCTCCATTTTGCATAATTGCTATTCTATCACCAATTCTAATCGCTTCATCTAAATTATGAGAGATAAAAACTATAGTTCTTTTTTCTTTCTCTTGTAAAATTAATAGTTCATCTTGTATTTCAGTACGAATTAAAGGGTCAAGAGCTGAAAAAGCCTCATCCCTTAACATGATATCAGGATTATTAGCTAATGCCCCTACAAGACCAATTCTTTGTTGCATACCACCACTTAATTCATCAGGGTAAGATAAAGTATGATGTTCAAGTCCTACTTGCTCTAAAGCTTTTAAATCAGCTTCGTATCTTTCTTCTTTATGAATACCACTTACTTCTAATCCAAAAGATGCATTATTTATAATATTCATATGAGGCATTAATGCAAATGATTGAAATACCATAGAGATTTTTTTTCTTCTAATATCTATAAGTTCTTTGTAATTTAAATCAATATCATCAATAAAAATTTGTCCAGCACTTGGTTCAATTAGTCTATTTAAAAGTCGAACTAGAGTTGATTTACCAGAACCTGATAAACCCATAATTACAAAGATTTCACCTTCATATATTTCAAAACTAGCGTTTTTAACAGCAATTGTCATATTAGTTTCAGAAAATATTTCTTCTTTACTTAATCCATTTTCTAACATGTTTAAAGCTTTTTTTGGATCTTTCATAAATACTTTAAATACATTTTTAACTATTAATTTTTTCTTTTTGTTTATAATGATAGTTTGTCCTATTTATGTGAAGTTTTGAACTTAATTTCCTATTACTTAAATAAATAGTATAAAAGATAACACAATAATAATAAGAGCATAATAAATTAAGATTAAACGAACTTAAACAACATATAAAAGATCAATAAAGTATAATATCAACTATGATTATACTTTAAATTATAGTCAAGAAATTTTATATTTTATTGAAGTAAAAAGTAAGAGCTAAGCTCTTACTGATTTTAATACATCAAATAAATTTATAGATAAATCATTTAAATCTTTGGATGCCTCAAGTGTATTTGAAGACTCCTGTCCACTTATTTGTGCATTTCTAGAAACTTTTTCTATTGTCTGGGCAATACTACTTATTCCTAAACTTGTTTCATTTATAATAGATGATACTTCACTAGAAATTAGACTTTGTTTTTTTACTTCATCTACTATAGTAGATGAAATATTATCCATTTTATCAATTGTTTTATCAATACTTATAATTGATTTCGTTGAGATTGTAACTAAATCTTGTATTCTTTGAATTCCTAATTCAATTTCTTTTGCTGCTTGATCAGATCTTGAGGCAAGATTTCTTACTTCTTGCGCAACAACTGCAAAACCTTTTCCAGCTTCACCAGCAGTAGCTGCCTCAACAGCTGCATTTAATGAAAGGATATTTGTTTGAAAAGCAATTTGAGCAATTGATTTAACAACAGTTCCAATATTTTTAGATTCTTCTTCTAGTTTTTTTATTGACACTGTTGTCTCTTCTGATTTATGTTTAGCATCAAGTGATATATCTTTTGCATTATTTGATGACATTGATATATCATTAATAGAAGATACCATTGTATTTATTTTATTTGATACTTCTTTTGTTCCTTGTGAAATTTCTTCTATTGCAAATGATGCTTCTTCTGCTTGTTTAGTCGTTGATGTAGCACTTTTTGACATAGCTTTAGCTGTTAAAAATAATTCATTAGATGAATTTGTTAATTGTTGAGAAGTTTTTTCAACTGAAAAAACCATATTTTTTCTTGCTGTAATATCTTGTGCATATTTTACTACCTTATATGGTTTTCCATCAATATCAAGAATTGGATTATAAGATGCCTGAATCCAAACATCTTTACCATTTTTGTCTATTCTTAAATATTCACCAGAATCAAAGATTCCATCATTTAACTTTTTCCAAAAATCAATATATTCATTAGAATTTTTATATGATTCTTCACAAAACATACGATGGTGTTTACCCATAATCTCATTTTTAGAATAATGAAGAGTATTTAAAAAATTATCATTTACTTTTAAAACATTACCTTTCATGTCAAATTCAATTACAGCATTTGATTTCCCAATTGCTTCTAATTGTGCAGCAAAATCAGCACTTTCTAATTTTCTTTTTGTAATATCTTGTGCAAATTTTATTACACTTATCACTTCACCACTTTTGTTTTTTACAGGAGTATAAGATGCTTGTATCCAAATTAAAGAACCATCTTTTTTAATTCTTTTAAATTCATCTATTTGAGCTCTTCCTTCTCTTAAATTATTCCAAAAGTCATTATATTCTTTACTATTAACATAGTCATTATCACAAAACATTTTATGATGATTTCCCATTGTTTCTGATGTTGTATAACCTAATGCATTTAGAAAGTTTTTGTTTGCATCAACAATTTCACCATTTGGTTTGAATTCGATAATTGCAAAATTATCTTCCATTGTAATTAGCTTACTTTTTTCACTTTTAGTTTTAATTATTGGAAATAATGACATGTTTTGATCCTTTTTTGAAATTATACATTATTATTCTTATAACTTACTTTAAAATATTATTTTAATTACAGTAGAGTTGTAAGTGAATTTATAATACTATTAAATAGAATATTAGTCTTTAATTTAACTTATATTTTTTTAATATTAATCTTCTTTATAATGAGAGTTTGTCTTAATTATGTAAAATTTTGAATTTAACTTCTTATTCCTTAAATAAATAGTACTAACAATAAGACAATAATAACAGAACTTAAACAAGATAAAAATTGATGTGATCAGTTATTTATATAGATATG
>JABSOL010000093.1 GCA_013215985.1 Campylobacteraceae bacterium | reverse complement strand
AAATTAATCTAATAAATAATAATTATCTGTAAATATTTTTGGAATAAATAATTATTTAAATATGTTTACAATCTCTTCTAAGGATATGTTTTCTTTTATAATAGGGTAAATGCCTTTATCAATCAGATATTTTTTACAAGTAACGCCAATTTCTTTTGTAATAAAATAGTTTATATTATATTCATATAATAATGTTGGTAAAACATGTCTTGGTTTAATGCTGTTCTTTTTATATGCAGGATTTTTTATGCATTCTTTATTTAATAATTTATAATCTTTTATATGTAAAATAAAAATATATTTAGAATCAATAGAAATATCATTAATTATATCTTCATTATTTGAACATAAAGCAATACGAAAATCATTTTTAATTTCATGTATTTTTATATTAGAAGCATTTATTAAAGCAGATGCAATTTTTTTTCTTGCACTTTTTATTATTCTAGCTAGGGTAGGTCTTGATATATTCATTTCTTTTGCAGCGTCTTCTTGGTACAATAAGTCTAAATCCATTATTTTTATTGCTTGTATTTCTTCGTGTAGTAAAACAATGTCTTCATGAGGTTTAACATCTTTTGGTCCAAAATATTTTGATTTCGGTTTAAAGTTTAATTCTCTATGTTGTTTTATTCTTGCCATTTTATTCTTTCTATGTATTTTTTGTACATTATTATTAAATAATACTTGACATATGTTCATAATTTAGTTAAAATTCCAACATATATACATAATTTACAAATTATTTTTATTAATTATGTGATTATTCAATGCATATAAGATTTTAGCCACTCTTACAAGTATTATATTCATATATACTCTTCCAGTAAATAAAATTAATTTTTATGATATATATCATTATTTAATTGGATTTTATGTTTAATAGTCTAGCCAATTTATTTATTAAACATAATAGTCATTCCTTTAATTGTCCAATTAATAATGTTAATTCCAATTTTGTAAAAACCAACTTTTATATTTTTTATTTATTATTGGGTTTTTACAAAATTATACTTACAAATAAATTTCTAATTAAATTTTATTATATACTTTTTTAAGATTATCTATTTTAGAAGACATATTTAATATCGCCATATCTGCAATAACTAAAGCCATCATTGATTCAGCAACTACTGAGCCTCTTACTGCAACACAAGGATCATGTCTTCCTTTTAGTTTACAATCAACTTCTTCATCTCTAGTATTTATTGTTTCTTGTTCAATAAATATAGAAGGTGTAGCTTTAAAATAAACTTTTACATTTATATCATCACCATTTGAAATTCCACCTAGTATCCCACCAGAATGATTAGTTTTAAAACCATCTTTTCTAATTTGATCATTGTTTTGGGAAGCTAAAACTTTAGCCGACTCTAAACCATCACCAATTTCAACAGCTTTAACAGCATTAATACTCATCATAGCAGAAGCAATTTGTGAATCTAGTTTAAAATAAATAGGTTCACCTAAACCAATAGGGCAGTTCTTAACATTTACTATTGCTACACCACCAACGCTATTGTGTGATTTCTTAGCATGAATAATTGCTTTTTTTTGCTCATCTTCAAGATTTTTATCTAAGGCAAATATTTCAGAAGTTTTAGCAAAGTCAAAATCATATTCTTTTGCTTCAATACCGTGAATAGATGATATACCAGAAGATATTTCTATATCTAATTCTTTTAACATTAGTTTAGCAATTGCTCCAGCTGCTACACGTGCGGCTGTTTCTCTTGCTGAACTTCGTCCACCACCTCTATAATCTCTTATTCCATATTTTGAAAAATAAGTAAAGTCAGCATGACCTGGTCTAAATAAATCTTTTATATTGTCATAATCTCTAGATTTTTGATTTTCATTATATATAATCATAGAAATAGGAGTTCCTGTACTTAAACCTTCAAATACACCAGAAAGAATTTGAATTGTATCACTCTCTTTTCTTTTTGATGCATATTTGTTTTTTCCAGGTTTTCTTCTATCCATTTCTTCTTGAATAAAGTTTTCATCAATTTTAATTCCAGCAGGAACTCCATCAACTACACATCCAAGTGCAGTTCCATGGCTTTCCCCATATGTTGTAAATCTAAATTTAGCCCCAAAAGTATTCATTACTTATCTTTTGTTAAAATATCTAATGCAATTTTTGCAACAGCTTGCTGTGCTAATTTTTTACTTTTTCCAATAGCTTGACCATAATGTTTATTATCAATCCAAATTGATACTTCAAACTCTTTTTTATGATCAGGTCCATAAGAAGCTTCTATTCTATATTCAGGAATTGAAGCAAATTCTGCTTGTGTTATTTCTTGTAAAGCAGTTTTATAATCTGAGAATAAAACAGATAAGTTTATTTCAGTATATGATCTATTTAATAAATCTAAAATAATTACCTTTAAAATTTCAAGTCCAGATTCTAAATAAATAGCACCCATAATAGCTTCAAATGCATCTGAAAGAATAGAAGCTTTACTTCTACCTTTGTTTCGCTCTTCTGCTATTGATAAATATATATAATCACCTAATTTGATCTCATTAGCTAATCTTGTAAAACCTGTTTCATTTACTAGAGATGCTCTTATTTTTGATAAATCACCTTCATTTGATTGCGGAAACTTTTTATATAAAAATTCACCAACAATTAAATTAAGAACTGCATCTCCTAAGTATTCTAACCTTTCATTATTATAAGGCTTTTTGAAACTTTTATGTGTAAGTGCTTCGATTATCAGATCTGCATCTTTAAACTGATAATCCAGGCACTGTTCTAATTTTGAGTAATCACTCATATTAACTCCCTTAAGTTTTTTTATTACATTCGAAGTATAGCACATCTTTTATTAGCTTTCTAAAATAGGCTTTTAAATAAACAAATTAGAAGCTTTATGTGTCTAATAGAAACTTATAATCAATCTCTATTGTTTTACAATAAAGATTGGTTTCTTATATAAACATTTTTTATTAATTTGTGTTTTACTTTAAACGATAGTATATTGTGACAATGAGGACATCTTGAGTCATAAATAGGATGAGTATGTTTACAAGAAGTACAAATAAATTCAAAATCTAAATCAGCTTTTGTTTCATGTTCATGAGAATTTAATAATATTAAAATATCTAAATCAAAATCATCCGAGTGTTTTAAATTATTAATATATGATTTTGCATTATATTGTTCTTATAATAATTTATTATTAGCTACTTTATCAAAATCTATATCATCAAAACTTTGGTACCACATTAAATCAGTAAATTTACTAATATCAAATTCATTTATATGTTCCCATAAAAATGTTTTATTATAATTTAGCAAATATTGTACAAATAATCTTTCAATAATTTTATTCATTTTAAATAAAACAAATAATTGATCAGTTTTTTTATCATATGATATATTTTCATCATTAATTATTTTTAATGTTTCTATATATATTTTATCTCTTATAGTATCAATACCTAATTCATTTAATGAGTCTAATACTTCATTTGCTCTGTCATATTCTTTTAATTTTTCATATACAACTAATAATTGTTTTAATACTTTTGTATTTCTAGATGAAAACTTAAGAATTTTCAAAAAGATATCTCTTGATCTTTGTAAAAAACCACCTTTAAAATAAGTTGAGCCTAAAAGCTCTAATAACTCTTCTTTTTTCACTCTTGAGTTTACGCTTTCTAATAAAGCTAAATAAACAGATATAGCTTTTGTATAATCACCTTTATGTAAAAAACTTGAAGCTAGTAAAATTATTGAATCAAAAGGTAAATTATATGTTTTATATAAGTGTACATAATCTGCTTCTTTTAATTTTCCTAATTCAAATCTATTAAGTAATTTTCTATAATCTTTTCTGGCAATTCGTTCTTTATATAAAGTAAATGAATATGTTAAAAAACTTATAAAAAACACCGCAATAAAAAATATAATAATTCCAAAAAGTGGATCTCTATATTCTAGTACTAAACCTTCCAAAACTATCCTTTATGTTATAATTAAGAAAATAATATCATAAATAATATTAATAAAAAATCTTATTTAAATTAAAACTTAAACTAATAAAATCTTAGCTACAATCCTTTTATGATAACAAAAGACTCAATAGAAATTTTAAAAAATCAATTAGATGTAGTTGATGTAATTTCTCAATTTTTAGAACTTAGAAAAGCAGGTGCTAACTTTAAGGCTTGTTGTCCATTTCACGGTGAAACAAATCCTTCATTTGTAGTAAGTCCTGCTAAACAAATATATCACTGTTTTGGTTGTGGTGTTGGTGGTGATTCTATTTCGTTTGTAATGGAATATGAAAAACTATCATATCCTGAAGCTATAGAGAAACTAGCATCAATGTCAAATGTATCTTTGCAATATGATGATAATAATCAAAAAAAGCAAAGTGTAAAAATCATTGAAGATGTTAATAAATTTTACCAGAAACTTTTAGTATCTTCTCCTGCGGTAAAAGATTATATAAAACAAAGAGGGATTTCAGAGTTTTCAATTGAAAAATTTGAAATAGGATATGCTCCTAAGTCTGCTGATACTATTAATTATTTAAGATCAAATAATCATAATCTTACTGAATCAATAGAATTAGGAATAATTGATACAGGGCAGAGTGGTTTATATTCAAGGTTTATTGAAAGAATTACTTTTCCAATTCATGCAATTAATGGAAAAATTGTAGGTTTTGGTGGAAGAACAATTACAGGGCATAATGCTAAGTATGTGAATTCACCTCAATCTAAAGTATTTAATAAATCAAGACTTTTATATGGCTATCATTTAGCAAAAGAAGCAATTTATAAAAAGAATCAAATTATAGTAACAGAAGGTTATTTAGATGTAATAATGCTTCATCAAGCTGGATTTAATACAGCAGTAGCAACACTAGGAACTGCACTAACAGCAGAACACTTACCTTTATTAAAAAGAGGTGAACCTAAAGTTATTGTAGCTTATGATGGAGATAAAGCAGGTTTAAAAGCAGCTTTTAAAGCTGCTACTATGTTGTCTCATTCAGATTTCTCTGGTGGTGTTGTTATATTTGGAGAAGGTATGGATCCTGCTGATATGGTGAAAGAGGGTCGAATTGAAGAATTAAACGAAATGATTTTAAAACCTCAAAACTTTATTCCTTTTGCAATTGATTATATTGTTGCTTTATATAATATAAATGAACCACAAGAGAAACAAAAAGCTTTAGTTGAAACAAATGAATATTTAAAAACTCTAAATCCAATATATCAAGATGAATATAAAAGATATATTGCTCAGAAACTTAATGTAAGAGAACATTTAGTTCAAATAAATAAACAAACTAGGGCACAGGCAATTAATTTATCAAAAGTTGACATTGCTGAATTATCTATTTTAAAACATATATTAGAAGATAAAAGTATTTTAGGTGATGTTTTAGATGTAATTGATGTTTCTATGTTTGAATTTCACATAAATGAATTTCAACTCTTAATTTCAGATATTAATGAACCTTCTTTAAATGGTATTTTATTAAATGATGCTTTAGGTTCTTATACAAAAGAAGAATTCGATAAACAGCTGTTTATTTTATTAAGCAAGTTTTATAATAATAAACTAACTCATGTTACATATGATGCAAATATGAATTTTAAAGCTAAAGTAATCTTAATTAGAAAACTTAAAGATAATATTAAACAATTAAGAATGGGAAAACTAGTAAAGTACAATTTATAAGAATTTTTTCGATAAACTTAAATAAAGTATATTAAAAGGAAGTTTATGGAAATTATTAGTACAAACACTGCACCTGCTGCTATAGGACCTTATTCACAAGCTATTAAAGCAAATGGTTTAGTTTATACATCAGGTCAAATTGCACTTACTCCTGAGGGAGAATTAGTAGAGCGAGATATTAAATTACAAACAAGACAAGTTTTAACAAATTTAAGAAATGTTCTTGAATCAGCTGAGAGTTCTTTAGATAATGTAATAAAAGTTACAATTTATTTAGAAAACATGGAAGATTTTGGTATAGTGAACGTAATCTATGCAGAATTCTTTGGTGATCACAAACCTGTACGAAGTACAGTAGCTGTAAAAACTCTACCAAAAAATGTTTTAGTAGAGATGGATGCAATAGCTTCAGTAAGTGATTATCACTAAATTTGAATATTTATATTAAATTTACCTTAGACTTAAAGAAAGTTTAAAGTAACTTTAGTTAAAATTTCGACCCGTTAGAAAAGAATCATAAAAGATTTATAAGTTAGAGGATTAAAATATGTACGCAATTATTAAATGTGGTGGAAAACAGTATAAAGTTTCTGAAGGTGATATCTTAGATATTGATTATACTGGTTTAGCTGCAAAAGAAACTTTAGAGATTACTGACGTTTTAGCATTAAACGATGGTGAGTTAAAAACTGGAGAAGCTATTTCTTCTGCAAAAGTAGAAGCAGTTGTAGTTTTAGACGGTACTGGTGTAAATAGAGATAAAAAAGTTATCATTTACAAAAAAAGAAGAAGAAAAGATTCTAAGTTAAAAAGAGGTTTTAGAAAAAGCTTCACTAAAATTAGAATTACTAAAATCGCTGCATAAGGAGATAGATTATGGCTCACAAAAAAGGTCAGGGAAGTACACAGAATAATAGAGATTCAGCTGGTAGAAGACTAGGCGTTAAGAAATATGGTGAAGAAGCAGTAGTTGCTGGAAACATCATTATCAGACAAAGAGGAACTAAAGTTCACCCAGGAAACAATGTTGGAATGGGTAAAGATCATACTTTATATGCTTTAATTGACGGTAAAGTTAAATTTGAGATTAAAGATAAGAACAGAAAAAAAGTTTCAGTTTACGCAGTTTAATTACTAAGTTTACAAAAGACGAAAAAAGGGGGTGTTGGCTTTGCCGCACCCTTTTTTTTTACAAAAATTTATTATAAAAGTAGCTAATAATGAGTTATGAATTGATCATTATTCATTATTAGTTATTAATCATTATTTAAAATAATGTTAATTTGGAGATTAGAAATGTTTATAGATAGCGTAAGATTTACAGTTAAGTCTGGAAAAGGTGGACAAGGTTGTTCATCATTCAGAAGAGAAAAGTTCGTTGTAAAAGGTGGACCTGACGGTGGTGATGGTGGAAAAGGTGGAGATGTTTATTTTATAGTTGATAATAATACAGATACTTTATCTACTTTTAAAGGTAGAAGACTTTATAAAGCTGATGGTGGTGTTCAAGGAATGCCTAGAAGAATGACTGGAAAGTCTGCAGCTGACTTATGTTTAATTGTTCCTCCTGGAACTCAAGTATTTGATGATGATACTGGTGAATTATTACACGATTTATTAATTGAAGGTACAAAAGAGCTTTTAATGGAAGGTGGAAAAGGTGGACTAGGAAATGTTCACTTTAAAAACTCAAGAAATCAAAGACCTACATATTTTCAACCAGGACTTCCAGGTATCTCTTTAAACTTAAGATTAGAGCTTAAACTTATTGCTGATGTTGGACTTGTTGGTTACCCTAATGTTGGTAAATCAACATTAATTTCTTTATCTTCAAATGCAACTCCTGAAGTAGCTAATTATGAATTTACAACTTTAACTCCTAAATTAGGTGTTGTTGATGTTGGTGAATATAATTCATTTGTAATGGCTGATCTTCCTGGTATTATTGATGGTGCAAGTGAAGGAAGAGGATTAGGTTTAGAATTCTTAAGACATATTGAAAGAACAAAAAGTCTTTTATTTATGATTGATTTTGCAAATCATAGAGAACCAATGGCTCAATTAGAAGTATTAAAAGAAGAATTAAAAAAATTCTCTTCTGAGTTAGCTGGTAGAAACTACGCAATTGCTTTAACTAAAACTGATGCTTATTATGGTGAAGATTTAGAAGGCGATATTAAAACTTTTGTAGAAGAATTAGGACTTGAATTATCTCCTTCAAATGAATTTGGATTTGATAAAAAACTTCCATATTATACTCAAGATTTAACATTTAATAGATTTGATTCTAGCAAACCTATGTTTGTTTTACCTTTATCTTCAGTTACAAGATTTAATACTGCATCAATTAGATTTGCATTATATGAAATGTTAAGTCAAAATAAGTGAAACGAATAGTTATTAAAGTTGGATCAGCTGTTTTAAGACATGATTCGAAATTAGCGATAGATAGACTAGAGAACCTAGTAGATTTAATAGCTTCTTTAAAACTTAATAATAACTATGAAATTATATTAGTATCTTCAGGAGCAGTTGCTGCTGGAAATACTTCTTTAAACCTTGATAAAAGTAAAATATACAATAGACAAGCACTTGCTGCTATTGGTCAACCTTTATTATTAAAACACTATAAAAGTAGATTTAGACATCATGATCTTATATGTGCTCAAATGCTTTTAGTAGCTGATGATTTTGATTCAAGAAAACGTTCAAAAAGTGCATCTGCTGTAATAGAAATATTATTAGAGAATAAGATTATTCCAATTATTAATGAAAATGATGTTATTGCAAATGAAGAACTTTTATTTGGAGATAATGATCAATTAGCAGCTCATGTTGCATTCCATTTTAATGCAGATATGCTAGTAATTTTAAGTGATATTGACGGTTTATATGATGATAATCCTCATGTCAATAAAAATGCAAAACTAATTAAAAATGTTTCAATTATTAAAGAAGAAGAATTAGAAATGAAACACTCTGCAAATTCAGAATTTGCAACTGGCGGAATTGTTACAAAACTTAAAGCTGCCAACTATCTTTTAAATAAAAATATCCCTATGTACTTAACATCAGGATTTGATCTTACAAATGCTTATGATTTTTTATTAGATAAGAATCACCTAAGCGGAACTTTATTTAAAAAATAAACTACTCCAAGGAAATACTATGTCAATTAAAAGAGTTCTATTTATGGGTACTCCCGATTACGCAACAGAAATTTTTAAAGAATTATTAAATTCAGATTATGAAATAATAGCTTTATTTACTCAAATTGATAAAAAAGTAGGAAGAAAACAAGTTATTACTGCTCCTCATATTAAACAATATTGTATAGATAATGATCTTAATATTCCTATTTATCAACCGCTTAAACTAAGAAATAATGATGAGGCTACTCAAATTATTAAAGATTTAAATCCAGATATTATAATTGTTGCAGCTTATGGACAAATTTTACCAAAAGAGATTTTAGATCTTGCACCTTGTATGAACCTTCATGCTTCTATTTTACCAAAATATAGAGGAGCTTCTCCTATTCAAGAAGCTATTATTAATAATGATGAATATACAGGAGTTACAGCAATGTTTATGGAAGAGGGTTTAGATACAGGTGATATTTTAGCTTACCAGTATTTAAAGCTTGAAGAAACAATGGAAGTAGCTGAAGTATTTGATGAATTAGCAAAAATAGCAGCTGAACTTACTATTACAACTTTAAATAAGTTTGAAGAAATTAATCCTATTAAACAAAATGATTCTTTGGCAACTTTATGTAAAAAGATTAAAAAAGAACATGGTGAAATTAATTTTGAATCTGCAAGAGCTTTATATCAAATATATAAAGCATATTCATATTGGCCAGGAATTTTTACAAAAGATCAATTGAAATTAAAAGATATTTCATTAATTGATGAAATATCTATAAATGAAGAGGGTGAAATTCTAAAAATTGAAAAAGATTTTGTTCTTATTGGATGTAAAAAAGGTTCAATAAAAATTAAAACTTTACAAGCTCCTTCAAAAAAAGCTGTAAATGCTGCTGATTATATTAGAGGAAAAAGACTAAATATTGGTGATTCAATTATTTAGACTTTTATTTAATGTATTTGATATTTAAGTCAAATACATTAAAACTTTATACTTACTTCTTACAATATAAAAAGTCATTCTCTTCTTCTTAAAATAATAAAAAAACATATAATTTACAGATTTTGTAATTTAAGCTAGATTTATGTTCCATCCCTTGACATCCAAAGCACTTTACCCTATAATTCCCATCCAAATCAAGTGTGACACACACGAAG
>JABSOL010000092.1 GCA_013215985.1 Campylobacteraceae bacterium | reverse complement strand
AGTTTACATTTGTTAACATTATCCCCCTTTATAATTATTATATTTTTTGTATAAAATAGCGGAACACTGCTTAATTCGATATTAATTATTATTATAAGGAAATGGTAATTAATACTTATATATTCCTTATATTAGGGAATATAACTATATATAATAAGTATTTAAAAGATTATTTAGTAATAATTTTAAGAAAATTACGTGAAATTTAACATTTATAAACAAAATTAAAATCTAAATTTATTGATAATAAAATTTAGATTTTAAAAGTTATTTAATCTAAGAAAGAGGATAGAATATTATGATTAAAGCAATAATTAATAAAAAAACTCTTATTAATAGTTTTAAACTATCATTAACTAAAGCATTTGAAATAAGGTATAAACCAAGTGCAATTTTACAAAATGCAAATAAAGCAAAAAAGAAGTCAATTTGAGGATAAAGCAAAGCTTCATTAACAATAAAAGCCAAAGGTACAATATATAAACCTATTCCTAATTTCATAGCTTTTGAAGCGACACTTAACCAAGGTGCATCAGCCATCCCAGCTGCTATAAAAACAGTTCCACAAACAGGAGGAGTAATAGTTGACAATAAAGCAAACCAGAAAATAAACAAATGAGCTTGTAAAGCACTCAAACCAAAATCTTGTAAAATAGGGCCTGCAATTGAGACACAAATTATATAAGCAGCAGTAGTAGGTACTTCCATTCCTAAAATTAAACACGCAAAAGCACTTAATAATAGTGCCAACCAAAGATTACCATGGGCTAAAAATAAAATAGAAGAAGTAATTTTCACCCCAAGCCCTGTGATGTTTAATACACCTATAATAATACCTGCACAAATTATAACAGAAGCAATCATAGCTATTTGTCTTGAAGCTGTTATACATGCATCAAAAAATTTAAAAATAAATTCTTTTAAAGAAAACTTCCAATCTCTGTTTACCAAAAGTAAAACAATACTTGCAAAAATTGCAAGCGCTGCTGAATACTGTGGTGTTTTTTCTTCTACTAATAAAGCATACAATAATATAGAAAAAGGAATAAGAAAAAAGGGTGCTAATTTAAAAACCAAAGAATACGAAGGAATATCTTCTTTTTGCATGGCTTCCAATTTATATTTTTTTGCAAACACATCAATTCCAATCCAAACCGTAAAAAAGAATAAAATAGCAGGGAAAATTGCAGCAGCCATAATAGTGCTGTAATTTACTCTTAATAATTCAGCCATAATAAATGCCCCAGCTCCCATTAAGGGAGGTGTGATTTGTCCTCCTGTAGATGCTACTGCTTCAACAGCAGCTGCTAAACTTGAAGGGTATTTTAGTTTTTTCATAGTAGGAATTGTAAAAGCACCAGTTGAAGCAACATTAGCAGAAGCAGAACCAGAAATTGAGCCAAAAAATGCAGAAGCTAATACAGATACTTTAGCTGCCCCTCCTCGTAATCTTCCTGCAAGTTTAGTAGCCATGCTCATAAAAGCATTTCCACCCTCACCTGCTCCAACAAAAGCACCAAGAATAACAAAAACAGCGACCACATTAACAGAAATTCCAGTTAAGCTTCCAAATATTCCACCCTCTGCAATAATCAAGGTTCCTAAAAAACTGTCCATTGGTATTTCTTGGTGACCGAAATTTCCAGGAACATAATGTCCCCATAAACCATAAGCCAAAGCTATACAAGCAGTAAGAGGAAGCGCTAGTTTAACAGCTCTTCTTGCCATTTCTAAAACACTTAAGAGTAAAGTTATAGCTACAAAATATTGAATATTATTTTCCAAAGAGCCGTATTGATCTTCTAATTCCACATGATTGAAAATTATATAATAAAGTGAAAACAAAGAAGAAAATAAAAGGAGGTAGGAAATATTACTTTCTAGTGTTGAGCTCTCTTTATTTGTAAATAAAAAAATCCAAGGCAAAACCAAAGCTAAATGTATAGGCCTACTTACAAGATTAGGCATTAAACCAGTAAAAATTAAGTAAATATGAAAAAAGACTGTAATAATTGCGAAAAATGAAAGGAGTAAATATTTTTTACTCCCTTGCGTATTCATCCTAACTATCATTAAAAATTAATTTAAACGTGAAGGAAAAGATGCATTTACTTCTTTGTAGTATTTTAAAGCACCTTTGTGTAGTTTGGTATTAAACATATCAAGGTTTTTAAAGCTAATAGCTTTCCACCAAATACTTTGTTTTTCCAAATTCTTTTTTGATTCCCAAAATGCTTTTGTAAATTTATAAGCAGTATCTTCACTCATAGAAGTAGTAGTATAAACACCAACAGGCAAGGTAGTTGTTGTTATATCTTTATTAACACCTTTATATGTACCAGCAGGGATAATTAGTTTGTTTCTTTTTGTTTTTTTTATTTCCTCATCGTTCATTGATAATACTTTTATTTTCATAGAAGCAGCAGCTTCTATAACATTAGGAGCAGGATAAGACCCAGCCGTAGCAAAACCATCAATTTGTCCATTTTTAAGTGCAGATACAGCCCCCGAAAGCTCAGCTCCGACTAACTTAACTTTTCCTTTTAGTCCAAACAGTTTCACATATTTTTTAGCTTCTTTTGCGCCAAAACTACCTTTTCCTATTAATAAGGATTTTCCTTCTAAATCAGAAAAACTATTAATTCCTGATTTTTCACTTACAACAATATGCATTGTTAAATAAGGAATGGGAAATAAAGAACGTATATTTAAATAAGCTTGAGTATTGTCATTTTTAAACATTGCTGTTTTTTCTTTAGCAAGTCTTACTAATACAGGAGGCGTAGTAAAATTATAATTACCTTTTCTTTTTCTTACTTCTTTTACATTTTGAACAGAACCTTGACTCTCTTCAATGGTAATATTAAGAGATTGATTACTTTCTTTTGTAATATTTTCACCAATTTGCACTGCCATTTGATAATAAGATGAAGATGATTTTGCGGACTTATATGTAATTCTTTCACTTGAAAAACCATAACTTGCCAAAGATAATACGGCCATTAAACATAAACTTTTTTTTACTCTCATTCCTACTCTCCTAAAATAATATCAAAGAGTATATCATGAAAAGAATATATTTATTAGGTTTTATTCTTATTTTATTCTCCTTTAATTTAAAAAAATTACTTGACAATACACAATAAATAAGATAGTATTTTCATTGACTATATAGTCAAGCAACACTAAGGAATATTATGAATGCAAATGATTTTAATACAAGCACAGCTTTAAAACAAACAACAAAAGATTCTTCATTATCAAAAAGAGAATTACACTTAATAGGTTTAGCAGTAACACTTACAAAAGGCTGTGAAGATTGTTCAAGAAGAAGATATACAGAAGCACTTCAAAGTGGAATAAGTAAAAAAGAATTATTGGATTTAACTGATTTTATTGCACTTACAAGTGCCGGCGTAACAATTAGAAAAGCTCTAAACTCTTGGAATGAAGACGAAAATTCAAAGATATGTCAAGATGATATTTGTAGTGTAAACTAAGATTTTTTTAAGCTACTAGCTTTAGCACATTGTAAAAAGATTTCTTATTAAAAGAAGTCTTGCAATAATTGCTGTAGATAAAAAAGACAAAATTATTCCATAAGCTACAATTGCTGTACTTAATCTAGAGGATAGCCCTGCAACAGATGCAATAACACCAGCTGCAATCATAGGTGCCATTCCTACTTCAAAAATAGAAACCTGCCTTAATATATTTAAGCAAACAAAATAATAAAAGCAATGCTTGGAACCAGTACTAATTTAATCAACAAAAATACTTAAAAGCATAAGCAATAAGAATAACAAAGCCTATAAAAAAACTATCCATTATAAACTCATATTATAATTAAAAAATACCTTAAATAAAAAGTAAATTTAGGGTAAAACAACACTTTATTTACAATAATATTTAAAAGAACAAAATCAAGATTAATTATCTTGATTTTGTTTGGTTTTAAAAGTACTTTTTTAAGTCTAGCTCTTAGAATTTAGACAAAAGTATTTTTATAATCAAACACGATGTTTGCTTAACAATTAGTATGATAATAGCTCTTAGATTATTGCTATTATGAACGATTTAAGTACTAACTTGGGATCTTTAACATTTTACTGTTTATGATTTTACGAATATGCGATTTGGATTATAATCTGTGTTATATTTAAAAATAGCATATATTATTAATGATATTTTTCTAGATACTGATATACGTGCTTCTTTTAAGATTTAGCTTGTGGTTTTTTAATATCGTATAACTGTTTTAATTCTAAATTATAAAGTAGACAATAAATTGAACTCATATATAGTATATGTTTTGGAATAGATGAATCTCTTTTACTAAGATATCATATTATTTTTGAATTACCATCACTATTTTCAGTTGGAACTAATTCTAAATATTCTATAAACTTAGTAGTGCTATTGAATCTTCTAAAATTACCACATTCCCTTATTATTGCCACAATAGTTTTTTCCTTAACACCTTGAGTTACTTTTATCTTTTCAATTAGGAAGTTGTTTTATCAAGAATCTCCATATTAGTATATAAACTTTGTTTTTCAAGTAATAAAAATATTTCTTCTTCTAGAATATTAATTTTGAAAGGCGAACAAATTTTAATATATATTGCTTTATCTGAATATACTGATTTTTAATTAATTCTAATAATTGTAATGCTTCTTCATCCTTGTAATTATTACTTTTTAAATGTCTAAATACTTTAATTATTTTATCAATACCTACATAATTCATCTGTTTCATCCTTTATGTAATCTTTAGTTGTCTAATACCCTTTATTAAAAAGATAAATGATTTTGAATTACAGCCATATACAATATATAGTAAGTGATTAACAACTAAAAATAGCAACTTGCTTTACTACTGTAGTATGTAAGTAAATTAACACATATAAGGAAAGAAATGTTGTATTATCTAGAGTCATAAACTGTAAAAAAATAAAGATTTGAAGTTAGTACTTCAATCTTAATAGAATATATAATTTAGTTAAAAAGTAAGTTATATATTCATATAAAAAGTATACGAGGATAATTAATGGAAAGTGTTGTTGCACTGGAAGAGCTATTAGCAGAAAATGAAAAAAAAGCTTCTTTTTCAAAGGCAAATTTAGATAGACATGAAGCTGGAGAAATTAGACTTTCTGCAATGTCAAAAGCTTCATCTGAAAATTCTTATGAAATCGCAAGTGAGAAAGTAACAAAATATAAAAATATACTAGCCTCTTTAGAAACTGAAGAGGGTAAACAATTTGAACAAAAACGTAAGTTAGTTGTAGCAGCTAGAAGAAAAAAATATTTTGACTCACAAGATTCAAGAATTAAAGTTACAAAAGAACATCATACAGATGTAAAACTAGCAGCACTTAGAATAATTACTGAATTACCCGAAGACGTTCAATTTGAAGATGATAAATTATTTGATATTGCAATAAAATCTGTTGAATTAAATTTACCAGAACTAAATGAATTAATTGAACTACTTGATAAAATTAAAAAAGAGTTTAATTCTTTGATAAAATCAAAAGATAAAGAAGATATTCAAGAAATGGCTACAATTGATTATTTAATACCAATCATTATACTTCATTTTTATATTCTAAAAAATAATATAAATGAATATATAGATGATTTAAATGAGAAAATGTTAGTTGAATTTGAAGAAAAAAAGAGAAAAGTAAGAAAAGAGATTAAATTCTCTGGTTTTCCTAAATATCAAGATTGGTGGATTCGAGAGTTATGGTTAAGCCATCAAGCTTATTTTGCTTTATTTAAGTGGAAAAGCATAATTAATAAACAATGTATTACTTTAGAGCAGAAAAAAGCCTGGAGTATTATTTTTGATAATTGGGTATTCCTTAAAAAAATGCTTAATGATAAAGGTTCATTAGCTTATAACTATCATTATGCATTTGATACTTTATTATCAAAATATGTAAACGTAGAAGAAGAACTTGACGAAAAGAATATATCTTCTATGGAAGATATTATTCAAAAAATCACTGAAAAAGAAGATTTCTCAAAAAATGTTAAGTTCCATAATACAGATACACCCTATCTTAAATTTAAACTTAAAAAGAGAGCTAGTAATTAAAGAGATAAAAATATTATATTTTTATCTCTTCTAAGTGTTTTATTATAAAAGATGGAGCTAGATTTTTTAGATCTTCATTTTTTATAAAATAAAAATTAATTATAAAAATTAAATTATTATAAGTCAAAGGTATATTTATTTTATTTTTTGTAATTTTCAACATTAAGTTTTTTCTATTTACTTCCGATATTCTTTGAGATACATTTTCATTATTCTTTAAAAAATCATTTATTTCATTTTTCAGTTTACCTTGAAATCTTAATCTAAATTTTGTTCTTAGCATAGCTTCAAATTCATTGTTTTTATAATGTCTGTATGATAATTCTTCAAATACTCTCATCATACTCCAATCAGCTGTCTCAAGTGAAGCATAAATACCATTTAATGCTCTATTTAAATCATTATGTTCTTCCCAATCTGATTTATGTTTATATCTTAAATCATGTTCAACTTCATGCCATCCTTCTGAAAGAACAGTTCTTAATTGTACTTCAAATGTTGAATCAACTAAAGGGTTTTTACATAATAAACTTTCTTCTTCTAAGTTGGTTGGTAGTGAAAAAATTAAATTATATCTAATAGCTTCAAATGATATACTATTTGGTGAATCTATTTTCGAAGAAACTCTATCATGTTTAAATATATTCTCTAATGCGCTTTGTGCTATTGGTGTATCATCTGGAAAATATAAAGTAATTCTTAATCCATAAATATCTTGAATTTTTTTTCCATTTTCTGAGTATTTATCTGGATTATTATTTATTTTTCTGCTGATTGATTCATCAGATTTAACACGAGAGAATACACGAAATAAGATACCTATCCTTGCAAACTCTTTTTCTATCATTTCTGATAGTTTTTTTATTATATGAGTATCTTGAATCATTGAATTTTTCCCATACATAGTTTAATTTCATGTATATTTGCTATGTTTAATTCTAAAAATGAAATTTTATTTGCTTCTAAAATAAACTCTTTTTTCTTTAATTTATCTAAAGCTTTTAACATTTCTTTATGTGAGTATGCAGAATTACCAGTATAAATGCCTTTTATATGTCTATGTTTATAAAAAGTATCTCTTCCTTTATTCCAAAATTTTTCAAGTATATAAACTTCACAGTTTTTTTCTTTATCTTCTTCATCTTCAATTTTATCAATATAATCAATAACTTCACTTTGGAAATTATTATCAGACGAACATCCTAAGAATGTAATGTTCTCTTCTCCTACATAATTTATTAGTTCACAATCGTAGAAATTACAGTTTATAAAACTTACATCATAAATATTATTACAATCAATAGTCATATTTGTAATATCACAATTAATAAATAAAGTATTCTCAACTAAATAATCTTCACCTAAATTAATATTTTTAATCATTAAATCATCAATAGTAAAATCAGACATATCTTTTAAAATTTTATTATTTAAACTAATCATATATTTAAATTGTTCACAAGTATCTATGAAATCAATTACAAATTCTAAAGAATCCCATAAAGCTTTTCTTTTCTCAGGATTTCTTGGAACATAAGAAATTACAGCAGGAGCTATAAATCTTGTATCTTCAATATATTCATCAGGTCCTGAAGCTATAATATTATCAGCACAAAAGTTTCCTAGTACAAATTCATTAATAAAACCTATTGCTTTATTATCTATTTGTATTTTATCTAAAAGTGCGTGACCTGAAAGTTTATTCGCAATTTCATCTTTACTTGGTCTACTTTCAATTGAATATCTATTTCTAACTGTTTCTAATAAATCATTTTCATATTCTAAAAAGAATGTTGTTATATATTCTCTTGATTCACTTGTATAATTTAAATCAATCATATCTTTTGATAATCTTTTAAAAGTATCGTATTGTTCTTGAACCGTCATA
Organism: Campylobacteraceae bacterium; assembly: GCA_013215985.1. Taxonomy (GTDB): domain Bacteria; phylum Campylobacterota; class Campylobacteria; order Campylobacterales; family Arcobacteraceae; genus NORP36. Next base: position 2,108 of record JABSOL010000092.1, on the reverse strand, counting down.
TTAAGATCTTGTCTATCTTTTTCTCTATTTAGCATTAGTTCAAAATATTTTTCAACTATATTAGAAGAGTGGCAAACGACATCTGTAAATTCTTTATCAGATATACTTCTTAAAAAAGATAATAAAACTGGATTTGATAGTTTTTCAATTTCTATATTATTATCATCTAAAATATCTATTCTATCTTGTGATAACCAGTTAGATACAGTAGGTTCGTCAATTTTAATTCTAATAATATCAAAATCATCTTTATGAGAATTAATCCATTCGTGAAAATCATCTCCATCAAATACAGCTGTTCTTCTTGTAGTTAAAATAACTTTTGCTTGACCTTCTAATAATTCACCAATAGTTTCAATCATTGTTTCATTTAGTTCATCATTCTTTTCACTTACACTAGTATGTAAAAGCTCATCAAAACCATCTAAAATTACAGGAACTTTTCCTGATTTAATTTCCATTCTTACAAGTTTTGAACTTAATGATGGAAAAAAGTTATCAATTTCATCTAATAAAACATATCTAAAAATTTTGGCTTGTCTATTTCTTGATAATTCTGTAAATAAAGGTAATGAAGTATGTTCATCATTAATTATATGATGTAACAATTCATATGCTGTACAAGTTTTTCCAAATCCTGCAGCTGCTTCAATTAAAAATAAAATTGGTTTTTTCTCTTTTAATCTATTTTTTATTTCATGAACAACAGTTTCATTTCCTATTTGTCCATTAATATAATATCTTGAATTAATATAAGAATAATTTGAGTTTTCAGAGAAATTAGAAACTAAAGACTTTGTGAAATTTAAATAAGCCCTATTTAATCTATCTTTTGAATTTTTAACATTAAAGAAGCCTTTAAATAAAGATTCTTCTACATCTTTTATTGAAGTATATATTCTTACTTGACAAGCATAACCTGAGTCAGAATACTCAGAAAATATTTCTTCACTTTTTGCATCTTTGTTTAGTAAAACAATATCAGCATTATAATAATGTCCATTGTTTACAGTACAAACTATTATTTCTTTATTATTCGTATCACTAACTTCAAAACCATATCGTACATATAAAGATTTAACTTTTTCTTTATCTAAATACACAATTTCTGCCTTTTCTTAAATATTCTAAATTTACTTATTATACATTAAAGTATTTAAGGTTTTGTTACTTTAGTTAATAATATATATATTTTTTGATTTTAGGACTTTATATATAAATATTTAGTATTATTAATATACTTATATAAGAATTAAATATATGTATAAATGGAGATTATCATGAATGTAAAAATAAAAGAATATATAAAAGAGATTATAAAGTTTGTAGTTCTTGCAGTTATTATTATAAATATAGTTAGTTTTTACAGATCAATGGATTTAAACAAAAATAAACTTGAGGAAGAATCTTTTAAACTTCTTGATGGTTCAATATATAAAGTTAAAAATGATAAAACAATAGTAGTCCATTTTTGGGCTACTTGGTGTCCTACTTGTAAATTTGAAGCTGCAAATATTGAGAGCGTATCAAAAGATTATGAAGTAATAACAATAGCAGTTCAATCAGGTAGTAAAAAAGAAGTTCAAGAATACTTAGATAAACACAATCTTGGTTTTAACGTTGTTAATGACGAAGATGGTTTTTATGCAAACAAATTTAATATAAATGCATATCCAACAACTTTTATATATGATAAAGGTAAAAATCTAAAATTTTCAGAAGTAGGGTATACTACAACAGCTGGTTTGATTTCAAGAATTAAAATAAGTGAATAAATGTCTTTTTTTATTTTTTATTCCAAAAAATCTTTTAATCTGAGTATACAAATCTTTTAATACCGTACTAAAATATCTTGATGTTAGTAGATTTTGAATACAATATGTATAAATACTATAATTTTACTATTCTTGTTACTCTTCAAATAAAAATACAAGCTGAAAATATAATGAATTTAGATTAAAATATTTATAATAAAATATAAAACTTATCTATTCTTATCTTCTTTTTCATAAAGAGCATTTAGTACAAGTTGCACATTAATAGGTTTTTTAATTATAATGTCAATATTATCATGATATTGAATATTGAAACTTACTCCAATAAGCAAG
>JABSOL010000091.1 GCA_013215985.1 Campylobacteraceae bacterium | reverse complement strand
ACATATTGTATAATTAACTGATTAAAATACTTTAAAGATATTAAACTAATTATTTATATGTTATTTAATACAAATGATTAACAATTATTGAATATAATAAATGGTTAAGTGACATTAAAGTCAATTTGATATAATATTCAAAATCTGAATTTAAAGGTATTTCTTGCATAATGATGAATTAAATTTAAATATTCTAAGAAATATAGAGAGTTTAACATCTCAAAAAAATTTAGCCAATGAAATTACTATTAGAGTTGGCAAAATCAACAATATTCTTAAATTACTCGTTGAAAAAGCTTTTATAAAAACTGAAAGTGTTTTTGAAAATAAGAACAAAAATCAATATAAGTACCTTTTGACAGAAGGTGGCAATAATGAAAAAGTTCTTTTAAGAAAGTATTTTATAAAAATAAAAAAAACTGAATATAAATTATTGCAAGCAGAGCTAGATACCTATAATATGAACACAGAATAAAAGGAATTTGATTTGGAATATAAAAAAAATTTCTACGAAATAAGGTCAAACAATACTATTTTTAAATCTTTAGAAAAAGAATTAGATAATGTTGGGTATTATTCACTCCCAGAACAAGATATCAAAGAAGTTATAGATTTTGCAAAAGATGTAAAACAAAAAGATATCGCAATAATTGGTATAGGTGGAAGTACTTTAGGAACTTATGCAATCCATAAATTTTTAAAAACTAATAAAAAGTCTAATAAAAAATTACATTTTTTTGAATCCACTGATCCTACTGACATAAAATCAAGACTAGATAAACTAGATTTAAGAGATACTCTTTTTTTAGTAATCTCAAAATCAGGTACTACAATAGAAACTATAAGTATTTTTAAATACTTGTCTTCATTAATTAATATTGATAAAAGTAATTGTGTAATCATTTCTGAAGTAGATTCGAAACTTACATCATTTGCAAAAATCAATAAAATAAAAACATTTGATATTCCAAAAAATGTAGGAGGAAGGTTTTCAGTATTTTCAAATGTAGGTTTAGTGCCTTTAGCAATTATTGGTGTAAATATAAAAGAACTTTTATTAGGTGCAAAAGAAGTAAAAGATTCGTTTTTTGATAAAAAAGATTATTATAATGAGATCTTTAATAAAGCAAGATTTTTAGTTGAGAATAAAAAAAGATTTAATATAAATGTACTTTTTTCTTATTCAAGTTCTTTAGAAGGCTTTAATAAATGGTATGTTCAATTATGGGGTGAGAGTTTAGGTAAATTAAATATTAATGGTACAAAACAATCTTTAACTCCAATAGGTTTAATAGGCCCTGTTGATCAGCATAGTTTTTTACAATTAATAGTTGAAGGTAATAGAAATAAAACTGTAACTTTTATTAAAGTAGAAGATTTTGAAGATGAAACAGAAATTCCTGCTAATACTTTAAAAGGTTTTGATGATTTAGATTATATTGATAATGTTAAGTTTCAAGATTTATTATCTGCACAAGCAGCTTCTACAATTCAATCTATTCAAGAGCTAAAAGATATACCTTATGATGTTATAACAATGTTAAAACAAGATGAAAAAAACATAGCAAAACTTATGTTTACTTTTCAATTATTAACTTCAGTAGTAGGTAAATTTTTTCAAATAGATACTTACAATCAACCAGGTGTTGAAAGAGGTAAGATTATTTTAAAAGATAAATTAAAAGGAGATAGATAAGTGCAAAACAATAAAATAAAAAAATGCCTATTTTTACTAGTAGGATATGTAGGTTTATCTAATACTTTAAGTTTATCTCAACTTTAAATAGACAGCAGATGTAATAGTTGCTAATACATTAGCACAAGAAACAATAGACGTTAAAGATAAGATTTATACAAAAGATATCTTTAACTATGATTTATAGGAGTAATTATGAGTAAAATATTAAAGTTAATTGGAAGAGAAAAAGAATTATTTCAAGATGATATAAAAAAATATGATAAAGAATTAAGAGAAATAATTGAACAATCTTCATTTTTGGTTCTTGGAGCTGCTGGATCAATTGGTCAATCTGTTACAAAAGAAATTTTTAAAAGAAATCCTAAAAAACTTCATGTTGTAGATATTTCTGAAAATAATATGGTTGAATTAGTTCGAGATATTAGATCTTCTTATGGATATATAGATGGAGATTTCCAAACATTTGCTTTAGATATTGGGTCATTAGAATATGATGCATTAATAAAAGCAGATGGAAAATTTGATTATGTATTAAATTTATCTGCTTTAAAACATGTAAGAAGTGAAAAAGACCCTTTTACATTAATGAGAATGATTGATACTAATATTTTTAATACTGATAAAACAATAGAACAGTCAATTAAAAAAAATACAAAAAAATACTTTTGTGTATCTACTGATAAAGCAGCTAATCCAGTTAATATGATGGGTGCTAGTAAAAGAATTATGGAAATGTTTGTAATGAGAAAATCATTAGATATGAAAGTTTCAATGGCAAGATTTGCAAATGTAGCATTCTCTGATGGCTCATTACTTCATGGCTTTAATCAAAGAATTCAAAAGAACCAGCCAATAGTTGCTCCAAATGATGTTAAAAGATATTTTGTGACACCTCAAGAATCTGGTGAACTTTGTTTAATGTCATGTATTTTCGGAGAAAATAGAGATATATTTTTTCCTAAATTAAGCGAAAGTTTACACCTTATTTCATTTGCTGATATTGCTATTAAATATCTTGTTGATCTAGGTTATGAACCATTCTTATGTAAAAGTGAAGATGAAGCAAGAGAATTAGTTAAAACCTTACCAGCAGAAGGTAAATGGCCTTGTTTATTCACTTCAAGTGATACAACAGGTGAAAAAGATTTTGAAGAATTTTTTACTGATAATGAAGTTTTAAATATGGATAGATTTGAAAATTTAGGTATTATTAAAAATGAAGCAAATTTTGATGAAAAAAACTTAAATTCTTTTGAAAAAACAATTAAAACATTTAAACAAGATTTATCTTGGTCAAAAGAAGAAATTGTAAAAGAGTTTTTTAAAATGATTCCAGACTTTGGACATAAGGAAACTGGTAAATATCTTGATGGGAAAATGTAATGCAAAAAATAATTGATTTTATACAAAATATATATAATACAAAAGAGTTTATACCTTTACATGAACCAAGATTCATAGGTAATGAGAAAAAATACTTAAATGACTGTATTGATTCTACATTTGTATCAAGTGTTGGAAAATATGTAGATTTATTTGAAAAAAATTTTGCTAAAAGAGTAGGTAGTAAATATGCAATTGCTACAGTAAACGGAACTTCTGCTTTACATATTTCTTTAATTCTTGCAGGTGTAGAAAAAAATGATGAAGTAATTACACAAGCTTTAACATTTATAGCTACTTGTAATGCTATTTCATATATTCACGCAAAACCTGTATTTGTTGATGTTGATCTTGATACTATGGGTTTATCTCCTAAAAGTTTAAAAAACTTTTTAGAAACAAACTGTGAAATAAAAGATAATTTATGTTTTAATAAAAGAACAAATAATTTTATAAAAGCTTGTATTCCTATGCATACTTTTGGTCATTCTTGTCGTATTGATGAAATAAAAGAAATCTGTGATGAATGGAATATTGTTTTAGTTGAAGATGCAGCTGAGAGTTTAGGTACTTATTATAAAAATAAACATACAGGTACTTTTGGAAAACTTGGAGCTTTTTCTTTTAATGGAAATAAAATCATTACAGCAGGTGGTGGTGGAGTAATTGTAACAGATGATGAAGTATTAGCTAAAAGAGCTAAACATATTACAACTACTGCAAAAGTTCCTCATAAGTATGAATATGTTCATGATGAAATAGGTTTTAATTATAGAATGCCAAATCTTAATGCAGCACTTTTAGTTGCTCAATTAGAACAATTAGATACATTTATAAAAAGCAAAAGAGATTTAGCTTTAAAATATGAAGAATTATTTAAAACTTATGAGAATATTGATTTTATAAAAGAACCAAAAGACTCAAAATCAAATTATTGGTTACAAGCAGTACTTGTTAAAAATGTAGATGAAAGAGATGAGTTTTTAGACTTTACAAATAAAAATGGTGTAATGACAAGACCTATTTGGAAATTAATGAATGAATTAGATTTATTTAAAGATTGTATGTCTTCTAATTTAGATAATTCTAAATATTTAGAAGAGAGAATAATTAATATTACAAGTTCTGTACTAGTATAATGATAAAAGAAAAAATACTTTTACTTGGTGGTGGTGGACATTGCCATAGTGTTATTGATGTAATTGAACAAGAAAATAAATATATTATTGCAGGAATTATTGATAAAAAAGAATTAATAGGAAGTAAAATACTATCTTATGAAGTAATTGGTTGTGATGATGATTTAGAAGAGTTATTTAAAACATATAAAAATGTTATTGTTACTGTAGGTCAAATTAAATCTAATGCTATTAGAGTAAAGTTATTTACAAAAGTAAAAGAGATTGGATTTAATCTTCCTACAATCATTTCACCATTAGCTTATGTATCTAAACATTCAAACATAGAAGAGGGCACAATAATTATGCATCATTCTTTGGTGAATGCAAATGCAAAAATAGGTAAGAATTGCATTATTAATACAAAGTCTTTAATTGAGCATGATGTTATTATAGAAGATAATTGTCATATATCAACAGGTGCAGTATTAAACGGAAGTGTATACGTAAAAGAAGGAACATTTTTTGGAAGTAATGCTACTTCTAAAGAATCAATACAAATAAATGGTTTTGTAAAAGCAGGAGAATTAAAAAAATGAAAAAAGTATTTATAATTGCAGAAGCAGGTGTTAATCATAATGGATCAACAGAACTTGCAAAAAAACTAATTGATGTAGCAGCTGAATCAGGTGCCGATGCAGTAAAATTTCAAACGTTTAAAGCTGAAAATCTTGTATCTAAAAATGCTGAAAAAGCACAATATCAAAAAGAAACAACTTCTAATAAAGAATCTCAATTTGAAATGTTAAAGAAGTTAGAATTAGATGTTTCTACACATAAAGAGTTAATTTCATATTGTAAAGATAAAAATATTATGTTTTTGTCTACTCCTTTTGATCATGATAGTATAGATTTATTAAATAAACTGGGATTAGAAATTTTCAAAATACCAAGTGGAGAAATAACTAACTTACCATATCTCCGACATATAGGAAAATTAAATAAAAGAGTAATTTTATCTACTGGAATGAGTGATATAGGTGAAATTGAAGATGCCTTAGATATTTTGATTGAAGCAGGTACAAAAAAAGATAAAATCACTGTATTACATGCAAATACTATGTATCCAACACCTATGGAAGATGTTAATTTAAAAGCTATGATCACAATTGGAAATACTTTTGATATATCTTATGGTTATAGTGATCATACTTTAGGAATAGAAGTAGATATAGCAGCAGTTGCTATGGGTGCTTCATGTATCGAAAAACATTTTACATTAGACAAAACAATGCAAGGACCTGATCATAAAGCTTCTTTAGAACCAAAAGAATTAATTGAAATGGTTAAAGCAATAAGAAATATTGAATTAGCACTTGGATCAAGTATAAAAAAAGCATCTAAAAGTGAGAAAATCAATATGTCTATTGTACGTAAATCAATAATAGCTAAAAAAGATATTAAAATAGGTGAAGTTTTTACTAGTGATAATTTAAGTATTAAAAGACCAGGAACTGGGATTAATCCAATGAGATGGGATGAACTAATTGGAAGTAAATCACTTAATAATTATAAAAATGAAGAATTAATATGAAAAAGAAAATATGTATTGTAACAGGTACAAGGGCAGAATATGGTTTGTTATTTTGGCTTATGAAAGAGATAGAACTAGATTCTTATTTTGAATTACAAATTATAGTAACTGGAATGCACTTAAGTACAGAATTTGGTTTAACATATAAAGATATAGAAAAAGATTTTCATATAAATAAAAAAATTGAAATGCTTTTATCTTCAGATACTTCAATTGGAATATCAAAGTCAATGGGTTTAGCCCAAATATCATTTTCAGAAGCATATGAAGAATTAAATCCAGACTTACTTATTGTTTTAGGAGATAGATATGAGATATTTTCAGCCGTAAGTGCTGCGATGATCTCAAGAATTCCTATTTGTCATTTACATGGAGGTGAAGCTACTGAAGGTTTAATAGATGAGTCTATAAGACATAGTATTACAAAAATGAGTCATATCCATTTTACAGCAGCGAATGAATATAGAAATAGAGTAATTCAACTTGGTGAGAATCCTAAATTTGTATTTAATGTTGGTGGTATGGGAATTGAGAATATTAAAAGATTAAAGCTTTTAAATAAAGATGAATTTGAAGAATCTATTAATTTTAAATTAAATAAAAAAAATATTCTAGTTACTTTTCATCCTGTAACTCTTGAAGCATCAAGTGCGAAAGATCAGTTCCAAAGTCTCTTAGATGCAATTGATAAATTAGTAAATACAAATATAATCTTTACCAAAGCTAATAGTGATACTGACGGTAGAATAATAAATGATATGATTGATAAGTACGTATCTGAAAATAATAATAAATCAGTTTGTTTCCAATCATTAGGACAAATTAGATATCTTTCAGCTCTTAAATATGTAGATGCTATGGTTGGTAATAGTTCAAGTGGTCTTATAGAAGCACCATCTTTTAAAATTGCAACTATTGATATCGGAGATAGACAAAAAGGAAGAATTAAAGCTCAAAGTGTTCTTGATATTTCAAATTCTATTGATGATATTTCTGAAGCCTTTAATACAATTTACTCTGATAAGTTCAAATTATCTTTAATAAATGTAACTAATCCATATGGAGATGGTTGTGCAAGTAAAAAAATCATAGAAATTTTAAGAAATACAAATCTTAGTAATATTTTAAAAAAAACATTTTATGATATCAAGGGCAATATATGAAAATACTTTTTATTGGAACAGTAGAATTCTCTTTTATGGCATTAGAAAAACTAATTGAAATTAATGCAGAAGTTGTAGGTGTTTGTACAAAAGAAAAATCAAGCTTTAATTCTGATTATAAAGATATAAGACCTTTATGTATAGCTAATGATATTCCTTGTAAATTTATAGATAATATAAATTCTAAAGAATCAATAGAATGGATTAAATCTTTAAATCCAGATATTATCTTTTGTTTTGGCTGGTCTTCTTTAATTAAAAAAGAATTATTAAATTTAACTAGTTTAGGTGTGATTGGTTTTCATCCTGCAAGTTTACCACTTAATAGAGGAAGACATCCAATTATATGGGCATTAGCTTTAGGATTAAAGAAAACATCTTCTACTTTCTTTTTTATGGATGAAGGTGCAGATAGCGGAGATATACTTTCTCAAAAAGATATCAAAATTGAGTATATAGATAATGCTAGAATTTTGTATGACAAAATTATAGAAACTGCAATGTATCAAATTGAAATATTTACAAAAGAATTAATTCAAAACAAATATCAGAAACTAGTTCAAAATCATGATATAAGTAATACCTGGAGAAAAAGAGGACAAAATGATGGCTTAATAGACTTTAGAATGAATAGTACATCTATTTATAATTTAGTTAGGGCATTATCCAAACCATATATTGGTGCACATATTGAATTTAATAATAAAAATATTTCAATTTGGAAAGTAGAAGAAGTTGTAAATCATAATAGGAATATTGAAAGTGGAAAAGTATTAGAAAACAAGAATAATACTATATTAGTTAAATGTTATGATGGAGCAATAAGAATTTTAGAACATGATTTTGATATTTTACCAAATGTAGGAGAATATCTATGAATAGTGTTCTGATTATTGCTGTTCATCCTGATGATGAAACATTAGGTTGTGGTGGAACTCTTTTAAAGCATAAAAGTTTAGGGAATGAGATTAACTGGTTAATTTGTACTGAAACAGAAAAAGATAGTGATTTTTATAAAAATAGAGAAAAAGAAATAAAAATTGTATCAGATATGTATTCATTTTCTAGTGTTCATAATTTGGAATTAAAAACTATGCAAGTAGACGAATATACTATGAGTGAACTTATTCCTAAAATATCTGCAATTATAAATAAAATACAGCCAAGTATAATATATTTACCTTTTAAAGGTGATGTCCATAGTGATCATAGAAAAATATTTGAAGCTGCTTATTCTTGTACTAAATCATTTAGATATCCATTTATAAAGAAGATTTATATGATTGAAACACTTAGTGAAACAGAGTTTGCACCAAGTACAAAAGAAGATAGTTTTATTCCTAATGTTTTTGTAGATATAAGTGATTTTATGGATAAAAAATTAGAAATAATGAGGATATTTAAAAGTGAGATGGCTGAGCATCCTTTTCCTAGAAGTGAAAGAAATTTAAAAGCACTTGCTACTCTACGAGGAGCTACTTCAGGATGTGAATATGCTGAGAGTTTTGTATTATTAAAGGAAATTTTATGAAAAAATATAAAAAAATCATTTTAAGAGAAAATTCTACTATAAAAGAAGCCTTAAAAATCATAGATGATGGAGCTATGAGAATTGCTTTAGTATTAAATGAGAAAGAGCAGCTTATTGGTACTTTATCTGATGGTGATATAAGAAGAGGACTACTTAAAAGTCTTACTTTGGATGATAGTATAGAAAGCATTATATTTAGAACTCCTATTGTATGTTATATGGAAGATACGAAAGAAAAAATATTAGATATTGCTATTAAAAATAAAGTCTATCAAATACCAATTGTTGATAAAGATATGAAAATACTTGGTATTGAAGAAGTTGATGAACTTTTAAAAACTAAAGAAAAAGATAATAAAGTTGTATTAATGGTTGGAGGTTTAGGTACACGACTTAGACCTTTAACAGATCATACTCCAAAACCTATGTTAAAAGTTGGAAATAAACCAATACTTGAAACTATTATTTTAAATTTTAGAAAATATGGTTTTGTAAATATTATTTTATGTGTATCTTATAAAGCTGAAATAATAGAAGAATATTTTGGAGATGGTTCATCTTTTGGAGTGAATATTGAATATATTCATGAAGATAAAAGAATGGGAACAGCAGGAGCTTTAAGTTTAATAAGAGATAAACTTCAAAAAGACTTTTTTGTTATGAATGGAGATTTATTAACTAATATTAATTTTGAGCACATGATGAATTATCATATATCTAATAAATCAATTAGTACTATGGGCGTAAGAGAATATGATTTTCAAGTTCCTTATGGTGTAGTTAATTTAGATAATGAAAATATTATAAGCATAGATGAAAAACCTGTTCATAAGTTTTTTGTAAGTGCGGGAGTATATGTTTTAGGAAAAGAAGTATTAGATTATATTCCTAATGATGAATTTTATGATATGCCAACTTTATTTGAAACATTAATAAAAGATAAGAAAAAAAGCATATCATTTCCAATAAGAGAATATTGGTTAGATATAGGAAGATTAGAAGAATTTGAAAAAGCAAATAATGAATATCATAAGGTATTTTAATGTATAAAAATAAAACATTTTTAGTAATAGTTCCTGCACGTGGAGGAAGTAAAAGACTTCCTCGTAAAAATGTATTACCATTAAATGGTAAAGCTTTAATTTCTTATTCAATTGAAGCAGGACTTAATTCTAAGTATGTAGATAAAACTATTGTAACAAGTGATGATAAAGAGATCTTAGATATATCTTTATCATGTGGTTCTAATATTATTAAAAGACCAGATTATTTAGCTAGCGATACAGCAAGTTCATTTGATGCAATTTTACATACAATTGAAAATATTGAATCTTATGATTATATAATTTTATTACAAGCCACATCACCTTTAAGAACTGCAAAACATTTAGATGAAGCTATTGTGTTATTAGAAGAAAAAAATGCAGATGCAATTGTAAGTGTATGTGAAATGGATCATTCTCCTTTATGGTCTAATACTTTAAATGAAAACTCTTCAATGGAAGATTTTTTAAAAGAAGAAGTATTAAATAAAAGAAGTCAAGATTTAGAAACATATTTTAGACTTAATGGTGCTATATATATTTGTAAAACTACTAAACTATTAGAAGAAAAAAGTTTTTTTCTTAAAAAGAATATATATGCATATAAAATGCAAAGAAAATATTCTATTGATATTGATGAAGAGTTAGACTTTAAAATAGCAGAGTTATTATTAAAAAATGACTAATGTAATATATGTTAATAAAAAATACTTTTTATGGTGTCTATTTAATATTACTATATTTTTAATCTTAAGTACA
>JABSOL010000090.1 GCA_013215985.1 Campylobacteraceae bacterium | reverse complement strand
ACACCTGCAAGAACTCGTGGACAAATGGTTCGTGTCAATGATGCAATAATTTTATCGATTTAATTTTTAGGTTCTCTTAGTCTACTTAGTATTTACTCATTAAATCAAATTAATGGTAACTTTGAAGAGATGAATAAAAAAGAACTTTGGTTAAAAAATAATGCTAATGATATTGCTATGAATATAGCTAGTTTAAATACATTAATTGTATCTACTTCTATCGCAGATGAAGTTGATGCTAAAGTTATTTCAACAGTTGAAAAATACAATTCAGAAATAGAAAAAGAAATAAATTCATTAATTTCTTTTTCAAAAACTAATGAATTAAAAGATATCTCAAAACTAGCAGGAAACATTGATTTAAGATATAAATTCTATTATAAAATGGCTATTAATTTACCTGCAGCTTTTGCAAAAGAATTAGATGATGGAATTGATGAAATTGTTGGAATGAGTGCAATTTCTAATAAAATGAACAAAGAAATTACTTTGTTATTAGATAAAGCAGAAGTTAATTTTAATAATAGAATTACTTTAATCGATAAAATAATGAGAAACTCTACGGATACAACTATTGTTGTAGCAATAATAGCAATCCTTTTATTTATATTCTTTACTTATATCTTTATTACTTCAATCTTAAAATCTTTAAAAACATTAAATCTAGGTATTTTAGAATTAGTAGATGGAAGTACTTTAAAAAATGTAGATGTAAAATCGCATGATGAAGTAGGTGAAATTGCGGATAACTTTAATAAATATTTAAATAATATTGAATCAGGCTTAGAAAAAGATAAAGAAGTAGTAATAGAAGTAAAAGACATTATTGAAAAAGTAAATAATGGTTTTTATGTGTATTCTATTAAAAAGAGTGCTTCTAATGTAGAACTAGAAGAGCTTAAAAATAGTATTAATCAAATGGTTAGAGATATTAATAACCAAATTGAAGAAATAGTAAAAGCTTTAATGCATTATGGAGAATCTAACTTTGATTATCAAATGCCAAATAGAGATGACATGAATGGCGTATTTGGTACTTTATCTTCTATGGTTAAACATATTGGTAATAATGTATCTGAACTATTAGCAATGATTAGTAATAGTGGTGAGAAATTAAATAATGGTATTGATAAACTAAGTTCATCATCAGATATTTTATCTTCTTCTTCAAGACTTCAAAATACTTATATAGAACAAACTGTTCATGAATTAGATGCTATTACCAAAAATATTAAAGATAATACTTCTAATGTTGAAATAATGTCTACTCTGGCTAAACAAGTAACATCTTCTGTAAAAGAAGGTCAAAAACTAGCTAATCAAACTACTGAAGCTATGGAAGAAATTGATAATCAAGTTTCTGCAATTTCTAACGCAATTGTAATTATTGATCAAATTTCATTTCAAACAAATATTTTATCATTAAACGCAGCAGTAGAAGCCGCAACAGCAGGAGAAGCGGGTAAAGGATTTGCAGTCGTAGCTCAAGAAGTTAGAAATTTAGCAGCAAGATCAGCAGAAGCTGCAAAAGAAATAAAATCTTTAGTTGAAAGTGCAATTTCAAAAGCAGATGATGGAAAATTAATTGCTGAAAACATGACTAATGGTTATAGCGAACTAAATAAAGGTGTTACTGAAACAATTAATATTATTTCAAAAGTATCACAAGCTTCTAAAGAACAGGAACATGGAATTTCAAATATAAGTGAAAGTATAAATTTATTAAACAAAGAGTGTTTAAAAAACTCAGCTACTTCAAATGATATTTCATCTTTAAGTTCAGAAATTTCAATATTAGCTAATCATTTAATAGATGCAGCATCAAGAGCTAAATTTCAAAGTTCAGCAAGAGATCAAGTAAGTGATATTGACTTAGTTTATGAAATCTCAAGTCTTAAAAAAGACACAATTATGTTTAAACAAAATAACTTTCTTAAATTAGGGAAAAATGCTATATGGAAGGTAGAATGTGGAGATGCTTGTAACTTAGGTAAATGGATGAGTTCCCAAGAACAAAACAATTTAGCTTATACAAAAACAAAAAACTGGAAAAATTTAAAAGAATTACATTCTAGTATTCATAAAGGTGTTCAAAAATATATTGATGAAGATTATTCTAAATCATCAAATTTAGTATTAAAAACTATTTCTCAAAATATTGAGAAAGATATTATTAATGTATTTGACCATCTAAATATTGCAAAAATAGAAAATTCAACTTTAGAAAAAAATATTAGTTAACTTAAATTCTGATAGCTCAGTTAATAACTTTATTGAATTATTAACTGAGCTATTATTAAAAAAAGGATTATTATGCGAAAAATATTTGTACTTTTTACACTGTTATTAACAGTTAGTTTGTTTTCAGCAGATGGTAAAACTCTTGCTAAGAACTTAGGTTTAAGTGCTTCTTCAAAAGCTTCTACTCAATGGAATAGAGTTTTTAAAAAAGCTAAGAAAATGGCGAAATATGGAATTGATAAATTAAGTGATGCAGATAAAGGTATTTTAAAAGCATATTTAGTAAGTCATGCAGCTGATTCAGATTCACCAGAAGCGGCGGGAATGTAACAATGGAGAAAATTATGAAAAATAAAATTATATTAAGTTTAGTTGCTTCGGCATTAATTGGTTCAACATTAAGTGCTCAAAGTTTAGAAGATAGATTAAATCACTTAGAAGAGACAATAGTTAAACAACAAAAAACTATTAATGACTTAACTTCTGCTACTGAGGATATTGAAGAAATTGATGAAAGATTAGAAGTTATTGAAACTAGAAGTTTTACTGATAAAATTCAATTTGGTTTAGGTATGAGAGTTGAAATGAATAATTTTGATAATAAATATGCAGATGGAAAATCTTATAAAGCAAATGAAATTTGGAGAACTAAAGTAAATCTTAATATGAAAGCAAAAATTACTAATAACTTAAAATTTACTGGTAAATTAACTATGTATAAAAACTGGGGTGATTCAACACCTAGAAATATGGATAAAGGTACAGTACAAGGAAGACGTCCAGATGGAAGTCAAGTATTTTTAGAAAGAGCATATTTAGATTGGTCTATTAATCCAGGTTCATATATTCCTTTAACTGCAACTATTGGTAGACAGCCATCATCAGACGGTCCAAGTTACCAATTTAAAGAAGATTCAACAAGAAAAGGTACTTATGATGCTTTAGCATTTGATGCAGCTGTAGATGGAGCTGTATTAACTGCTAATATGTCAAGTTTAGTTGATGGTTTAGCTATTAGATATGCATATGCAACTGCAAATGTACAAGATCAGTCAGGACCAACAGAGTATTATGGAGCAGATAATAAGTCATATAAAAAATTAAAAGTAAATGCAGTTTTTGTGGACAAAGTATTTAATTCATTACCTTTTGAAAACTTAACTCAAGCATATTTTGTAAGAACTACTGATCTTTATTCTATTCCAAGTGGTAAAAAGGCAATTATAAGTACTACTCCAAATACTCCTGTAACAGTGATGCCTATTAATGATATTAACATTGGTGATTTAGATTTAATGGGTGCTATGTTTGAAGCTTCAAACATTAATGGTAATATTGATTTCTTTTTCCATTATACACAAAGTAAAGCAAAACCAAATGGCAAATTATTTGCAGGAAAAGTAGGACTACTAACAAGTACAGCTGGTGATACAAAAACAAAAACTGGTCAAGCATTATGGGTAGGAACTAGATATTCAATTAACAAAGATTGGAAAATTGGGGCTGAATATAATAAAGGAAGTAAAAACTGGTTTTCATACACAGGTGGTTCTGCTGATCCTTTAAATAAATTAGCAACAAGAGGAGACGCTGTAGAAGTTTATATTACTAAATCAATTAATAAATATGCAAATATTAGAGTAGGATATGTTGGTATTAACAATGAGTATACTGGAAGTGGAATCCACTTAGGTAAACCTACCAAAATTTCTGAAGTACCTGCATCTATGAATGGTAAAATTGTAAAAGAAACTAAAAATGTTTATGTAACGTTTAACGTTTTATTCTAAAATATTTATAAACTAAATTCACTCTTTTGGGTGAATTTAGACTTTTACTTTTTCTTATTTATATCTTCTTTTAAATAACTATTCTTCTAAATACTATAAATTTAAAATAAATTGACAAAAATACCTACTTCTAGTATAATTCGCAAAAAAGAATGCTTTATTGAAAACACTTATTAAATTAAATAATTTAACTTTTTCTTATGATAAAACTAATGTTTTAGAAAACATATCTTTAGAAATTAAAGATAATGATTTTTTAGCTATTATTGGTCCCAATGGTGGCGGTAAAACTACACTTTTAAAACTTATTTTAAAAATATTAAAATCAAAAAAGAATGAAATAGAATATAATATATCTGATGGCTTTATTGGATATGTTCCTCAAAATACTAATCTTAATCTTGATTTTCCAATTACATCATTAGAAGTTGTATTAATGGGACATGAAATTAAAAAAAGAAGATTATTTGGATATTCAAAAGAAGATGTAGCTTGTGCTATGTTCTCACTTAAACAAGTAGGTATGCAAGACTTTAAAGATAGTAAGATTGGAGACTTAAGTGGAGGGCAGAGACAAAGAGTTTTTATTGCCCGTGCTTTATGTTCGCATCCTAAAATACTATTTTTAGATGAACCAACAGCTAGTATTGATGTTAAGGGACAAAAAGACGTATATGACTTACTAAAAGATTTAAATACTGATATGACTATTGTAGTAGTATCTCATGATATATCTGTTTTATTAAATTATGCTAAGAATGTAGCACATGTAAATAAAAACTTAGTATTTCATTCTTTAGATAATGTCTCAAAAAATATTAATGCGCAGAATGAACACTTATGTGAAGTTGAATTATTAAGTGCATTGGGCTCACAAAATAATAAGTGTTGTAATCATGAACATTAAGGAGAAAACAAATGCTTGAAGCATTATCTTATGATTTTTTTCAGAATGCTTTACTTGCAGGACTATTAGTATCTTTAGTTGCTGGAGTAATAGGTTCTCTAATAGTAGTAAATAGAATTACCTTCTTAGCAGGTGGAATTGCACATAGTTCTTATGGTGGAATTGGAATAGCTATTTACTTAGGTCTTCCTATTTTATTTGGTGCAACTGTATTTGCTGTAATTACTGCTATAATAGTAGCAATTATAACGTTAAAGAATAGATCAAAAGCTGATTCTATTATTGGAATATTATGGGCTGGTGGTATGGCTATTGGTATTATATTTGTGGATTTAACACCTGGATATAATGTTGATTTAATGTCATATCTATTTGGTTCAATATTAGCTGTATCATATGATGATATTATATATATGGCTGTATTAGATTTTGTGGTAATTGCTTTAGTAATATATTTTTATAAAGAAATATTAGCAGTATCTTATGATGCACAATTTGCAACATTAAGAGGTCTAAGTGTTAGATTTTTTTATACTCTTATATTAATTCTAGCAGCTTTATGTATAGTAGCAGCAATAAGAGTAGTAGGTCTTATTTTAGTAATTGCTTTATTAACAATTCCTACTTACATAGCATTAATGTTTGCAAATAACTTATCAAAAATGATGATTATATCGTCTTTGTTTGCAATGCTATTTTCAACTTTAGGTCTTTTTGTATCGTATTTTTATGATATAAGCTCAGGTGCAAGTATTATTATGGTTTCTATAATATGCTTACTAACAATTAAAATAATAAAAAGATAAACGGAATAACATGGAAAAATATATAACATTAGGCGTATTAAACACTTTAGTAATAGATAGAATTACAGAACCAGGTATTTTCTTAATGAGTGAAGATGATGAAAGTGTATTATTACCAAATGCATACATTACAGACGATATGCAAATTGGTGAAGAAATAGAAGTATTTATACATACAGATTCAGAAGATAGACTAGTAGCAACTACATTAAAACCATATGGAATGGTAAATGACATTGTAGCTTTAGAAGTAGTTGATTTAATGCAATTTGGTGCATTTTGTGATATGGGTCTACCAAAAGATTTACTTGTTCCTAAGAACAAACAAAAATCTACATTTTCAGTAGGACAAACAAGAGTTGTTAAAATTATTGAAGATGAAAATACAGGTAGATTAATAGGAACAGAAAAATATGTTCTTGATCCTGCTGATAAAGTATTTTTAAAAAATGCTGAGGTAGAGATTATGGTTTACGCTAAATCACCTTTAGGATATAAAGTTGTAGTAAATAAAAAACATGAAGGTATGATTTTCCATACAGAAATCTTTGAAAACATAGAAATAGGTGATTCTAAAAGAGCTTATGTTAAATATGTAAGAGATGATGGAAAAATGGATATTTCTTTACAAAAAATAGGTAAAAAAAATGATAATGATATTGAACAAAAAATCATTGACATTTTAGTTGAAAATGGTGGAGAATTAGGATTTACTTATAAAAGTGATGCTGAAGATATAAAAGATGTATTTGGAATCTCTAAGAAATCTTTTAAATCTACACTAACTAAATTAATTGAAAATAAAAAAATTATTTTAGGGACACGAACTATCAAAGTTATATAAACAAAGAGAATCTTTTCTCTTTGTTCTGCTTAAAACTACATACTCTACACTAATATAAATCATTCTTTTAAACTTCTAATTATAAAGTATGGCTCTTTAATAAATAAACTAAAATATACAATTTAAATGACTAAACCTAGCTTTCATTTACTACTTTTTGTAACTTAAAATAATAAAGTATAAATATTCTTTTAATTAAGACAATTTTTATCCTATTTATTATAACCTTAAGTATAAGAGTTAAAAGGAAAATAATGGCAACAACTAAGCTAGAAGGAAAAGAAGTAAAATTAAGCGGGGCTGAGCTTAATGTAGGTGATATGGCACCAGTAATTACTTTAGTAGGGAAAGATTTAAGTGATCATCAAGTTGGTGGACAAAAAGGATGTGCTCAAATTATTGTAGTAGTACCATCTTTAGATACTGACGTATGTGCTGATGAAGCAAGAAGATTTAATGAAGAAGCATCAAAATTAGAAAACCTTGAACTAAGTATTGTTTCAATGGATTTACCATTTGCAATGGAGAGATTCTGTACAACTGAAGGTATTGAAAACTTAAAATTTGCATCTGATTTTAGATCAAAAGTATTTGCAAAATCTTACGGTGTTTTACAAGCAGATGGTCCATTAGCTGGATTAGCATGTAGAGCCGTTTTTATAATTAATGCATCTGGAATTATTACTTATAAAGAAATTTGTGAAGAAATCTCACAAGAACCTAACTATACTAAAGTATTAGCAGCCGTAGGCGAAGCTACAAGTACTTCTTGTTGCGGTTCTTGTCAATAATCAAGGTTTTGATTAACACATTTAGATAAACTAGAACTAATTTATGAAAGCCTCCATATAGGAGGCTTCTTTTATAGGAGTTCTTATGTTTTCATCTTGGCTAAAAAAATTCTCATCTCAGCCACACCAATCTTTTTTTACTTTTGGAATTATATTTTTAATTTTATTTATGTCTTTATTTACAGCTGCTTATATGGGACTTTTAAATATTGGATATTCTGTTTTAACTTATCATGCTTATGTTATGGTATTTGTTTTATTTATTCAATTCTTTTTGGGGTTTTTATATGTTGTATTTCCTAAGTTTTTAATGCAATCAGAAATTCCTTCATCTATTTATATGAAACATTTTTATTTATATTTTATATCAAGTTTTGGAATATTAATTTCTTTAATTTTTTCTTCATCTGTTTATATATTATTTTCCCTACTTCTTATCTTTGTACAAATTTTATCTTTTAAACTACTGTTTGATATGCATAAAAAGTCAATTTCATTAAGTAAAAATGATACTAAGTGGATTTTAATATCTTATGCTTCTGGTATTATTTCACATATAATTTATTTAATTTCAATTTTTGATTTTGAATATAATACTATTCTTCAAAGAATATCTTTAAATGCTGGTTTTTATCTGTTTTTGTTTGCACTAATATTTTCTATTGCTCAAAGAATGGTTCCTTTTTTTACTAGAGGAAAAACACCAGGGTATGTAATTAATAAATCAAAAAACTTAATGCCTATAGTTTATTCACTATTAGTTTTTAAAGTAATAATTTTAAGTTTTGATAATAGCTCTTTTAATATTTTAAGCGATCTTCCTTTATTTGTTTTCTTCTTAAGAGAATTAATAAAATGGAACTTTCCAATTAAAAATACAATTCCTATTATGTGGATTTTATATTTAGCAATATTTTGGATACCTATTGGGTTTTTATTAAGTATCACAGAATCACTTGTATCAATTCTAGATATTGATTTTTATTTTGAAAAAGCAGTTTTACATACTTTTGCTTTAGGTTTCTTTTTAACTATCTTAATTGGTTTTGGAACAAGAGTGATTTTAGGACATTCAGGAAGAACTCCTAGTGCTAATAAGTTTACAATTTTTATATTTATATTTGTTCAGTTTATTGTTCTTATGAGAATCATTGCATCATTGTTTATTAATACAGAATTATATATTAATACTTTAGTATTATCATCTTTTATGTTAATACTAGGACTTCTGTTATGGTCAAGTAAATACTTGAAAATCTTACTAGAAGGAAAATAGAAGATAATGAGATATTAACTCCTTATCTTCTAAATATATCATTTTATATACTAAATACAAAACTTTAATCTTCTTTTTAACTTCATAAAAATATATTTCAAAATAATAGAAATTGATTTATTTTCTTAGCTTTATACTAAATAAAGCTATTATTTAATAAACAAAGACTTAACAAAATCAATGTATAATATTTACATAAAATAAAGGATTAATATGAATAATTTAACTAATAAGGACATAACTCCAGAGATATTATTTAATAATAGAAGAAAATTTATAAAACTTGGAGTTGCTTCTATTGTTGTATCTTCTGCATTACTTGAGGTGTTAGCAAAAGAGAAACTTCCTATTCAAGACTTAATATTTAATAAAGATACTAATCCTAATGATTTAAAGATCAATTCATTTAAAGAAATTACATCTCATAATAATTTTTATGAGTTTACAACTAATAAAGAAAGAGTTAAAGATTTAGCAAAGAATATGAATACTGATTCTTGGATTTTAACTATTAATGGTCTTGTTGAAAACCCAATTAAAATTGATGTTAGAGAATTAATAAAAAAATACAATCTAGAAGAGAGAATTTATAGATTTAGATGTGTTGAAGGTTGGGCAATGGTTGCTCCTTGGATTGGATTTGAGTTAAATAAATTAATAAAAGATGTAAAACCTTTAAAAAGTGCAAAATATGTTAAGTTTGTAACTAAATACGATGAAGATATGTTTCCTGATCAAAAAAGAGGAATCTTCTCTTCTGTTACTTACCCTTATACAGAAGGGCTTAGAATGGATGAAGCAAATAATCCTTTAACACTTTTAGCTGTTGGTTTATATGGTAAAAAACTTGAAAATCAAAATGGTGCTCCAATTAGATTAGTTGTACCTTGGAAGTATGGTTTTAAATCAATTAAAAGTATAGATACAATTACTTTTGTGGAAGAAGAACCTTTAAATACATGGCAAGCAGAAAATTCAAATGAGTATGGTTTTTATGCAAATGTTAATCCTAAAGTTGATCATCCAAGATGGTCTCAAAAAAAAGAGCGAGTATTAGGTAGTTTTTTTAAACAAAGAACAAAACTATTTAATGGTTATGAAAAAGAAGTAGAGCATATGTATAAAGATATGGACTTAAAAAAGTATATATAATGAGAAAATCAATATTTATTATTTTATTATTACCATTAGTTTATTTACTAAGTAAATTATTTATATTTCAAGATGTGAATGATCCTATTAAGTATATTTATTCAATAACAGGAACAGCGGCAATTGTAATTTTATTTTTTACTACTACTTTATCTTTATGGTTTAAAAAATTAGTAAAATATAGAAGACTTATTGGTTTATTTGGTTTCTTTTATGCAGTTTTACATATGAGTAATTTTTTAATTTTAGATATGGAATTGGACTTATTCTTTGCATATGAAGAAACAATTGATAAACCATTTATTTACCTTGGAATGATTTCATTTATTTCATTAGCTTTTATGAGTATTACTTCAACAAAAGAATTATTTAGAAAATATAATAAATATCATAAAGTTTTATATCTGGTATTATTTTTAACAACAATACATTTTGTGGATGCTCAAAAATCATTGACAATAATACAGTTTGGGTACTTGTCCGTAATGTCAATAATATTATTATTTAAATTAAAAAAAACTTTACAAAAGATAAAAATAAAAAAGTAGTTATTTAATATAAATTATATTAAGTTCTTTTAATTATTAAAATTGTATACTAATTTAAAAATTATAACAACAT
>JABSOL010000089.1 GCA_013215985.1 Campylobacteraceae bacterium | reverse complement strand
TTTAGATAATTCTTTTGTAGATAATAAAAATAGAAATAAAAAAATAGAGATATCTTCAGTTTTAGAAAAAAGCAATATCAAGAAAAATGATATAAAATCAATTCAAAAAGATAATCTTTTTACAAATATGTATTTAAGTTCTCAACAAAGTGTTGCAACACGACATGAATTAGAGAATGTAGCTAGTATTAAAAATAATATTATTACAAAACAAAATATGGATGAAGTTAAAAAAGCAGCAAAAGAACTTAATTTAGAACATAAAGAAAGTAAAGTAATTAATAGAAAAGAAGCAAATAGATATTTAAGTAAATCAGTTGTTCTTGATAGACTAGCATTTGCAAGAAATATTTTAAGAACTAATATTGAAAATATTTTAGGTGCTGTTGATGCTACTGTTGTAAAAAATGAATTAAGCGAAATGCCTGATACTATTTTAAATGTAAGTCCTGTAAATGTAAATAATATTCAAAGTACTATTATTGGAGCACGCCAAAACTTAACTACATTTATGTCTGATTTTGCTAAAAAAGTATATGAAAATTATAAACCGCCTGTTACTGCATTAAGAATTATTCTTAATCCTTCAAGTTTAGGATCTATTTCTATTATTATGAAATCAGATAAAGAAAAAGGTTTAACTATTTCTATGAATATGTCAAATACCAATACATTAGATATGATGAATGAGAATCAAAGTACTTTAAGAAATGCATTAGAGAAGCATTTTGAAGCTATTGGTGAGTTCTCGCTTGACTTTAATATGCAAGATCAAAACTCTTCAAATGCTAAACAAGAACAAAATCAAAATAAAAAGAATTCTACAAATGATATTTTAGAGAATATGTCAAATAATACTAGTACTGACAATTTAGAATCTGAACAAAACTATATGTAATGGAGAGTTTGATCTCTTTATTAGATGAAGATGTTTTATTTAAATTTCTTTTATTATTTGCTAGACTTTTATCTTTTGTAGCTTTTATGCCAGTATTTGGGCATAAGAGTGTGCCTGTTAAAGTAAGAATTGTGTTTGCGCTATTTTTTACTATTTTTGTATATCCTTTTATTTCGTTTGATAATCAAATAACTAAATCAAATATGCTAATACTTGCATTATTTAGTGAAATAACTTTAGGATTTTTAGCTTCATTTTTGTTTAATATAATATTTTCAGCAGTAAGAATTATAGGAGATTTTATTTCTTATGCTACAGCTTTATCAATGGCTACAATGTTTGATCCAGCCTCTGGATCTAATGATGCTGTTGTTTCAAGGTTTTTATATTTAATTGCAATAGCTATATTTTTTGAGACATCAATGTATGAAATGACAATAGTTATGATGGTTAAAAGTTTTTCGCTTGTTTCTTTAGGTACATTTAACGTATTCTCAATTGATGGAATACAGTTAGCGATGATTGAAATTAATAGAATGTTTGCATTTGCATTTGCATTTGCTTTGCCTTTATTCTTTATTTCATTTATAATGGATTTATATTATGGTTATGGAACAAAATCTATGCCATCTTTTTCTCCTTTTGTTATAACTTTTCAATTAAAGTTTGCAATTATTTTTATTTTCATGCTTTTAGGTTTTGATATCTTTGCACAAAATTTTGTTGACTATTTTACAAGTAAATTTTCTTAAGGATATAAATGGCTGATGATGATGATAAAACCGAAGAACCCACCGCTAAAAAGATTGAAGATGCTAGAGCAAAAGGTAATGTTGGAAAATCAGCTGAAATAGTTGGTGCTTTATCTTTAACTTTTGGTTCAGCTTATTTAATGTTTTTTTCATCTACCACAAGTGATCATATTAAAAGTTTTATGTATTTTTCATTTTCTTTAATTGGACAAGAAATGAATTCCTCCGCTTATTATACTTTATCCTATACAGCTGTAAATACAATGTTATTAGCTTTAATGCCTTTATTTGTATTAGTAATTATTTTAGTGCTTATTGGTAATTGGGCTCAATTTGGTATGTTATTAAACCCATTAAAACTGGAATTTGAAAAAATTGATCCAATTAAAGGTATGGGGTCTTTATTTTCATTTAAAAAAGCGGTAGAAGCTATAAAACTAACAGCTAAATTGTCTGTAATTGTAATTGTTATGTGTGTTATATTTTTATTAACAGGTGAATCTTTTTTAGCAATGATGGACAAAGAATTTGCAGCTTCATTAGAAACTATGGTTACTTTAATGTTTTATTTTTTATCTGCAATATTACTTATTGTTATTATTTTTGCTATAATAGATTTTTATTTTACTAAACATCATTATATTAAATCATTAAAAATGAGTAAACAAGAAATAAAAGATGAGTATAAGAATATGGAAGGTGATCCTGTTGTAAAAGGACGAATCCGTAGTATTCAAATGAAAATGGCACAGCAAAGAATGATGCAAAATGTTCCAGATGCTGATGTTGTTATTACGAATCCAACACATTATGCGATTGCTTTAAAATATGATAAAAGTGTCAATTCCGCACCTTTAATAGTTGCAAAAGGTATTGACTTTTTAGCTATTAAAATTAAAGAGATTGCAAATGAAAATGATATTCCAATTATTGAGAATCCTGCATTAGCTCGTGCTTTGCATGATCAATTAGAAATAGAACAAAGTATACCAGAGGAATTTTTTAAAGCAATTGCTGAAATATTTACTTATGTATATGATTTAAAAAAAAATAAATAAAGGTTATAAGTGAAATTTATTATATTATTATCTCTTTTTTTAACACTTTCTTTTTCTAAAAAAGATTTTTATTATTCATTTATTGATCAAAGTGGTAATCAAATCTCTCAAAAACAAAAGCAAAAAATTGTTGATGGTTTTGATGCTATTTTAAATATTAGAATGTTAGCAAAAGAGGGTAAAATAACAGAATCTTATGGAGAAATTAAATCTCTAAAAAAACTTAATAAAATTAATGTTTTAAACTCTGATATTATTTTATTATATGCTGAACTATCGTTAAAAAGTAAAACAAAAAGACATGTATTGGATGGTGCAAGAGTTTTAGAAAATGCTATTAATTCATCAGAGATACATGAAAATGAATTAGCAAAAGCTTATTTACTTTTAATTGAATTAAAATTATATTCAAATAAAATAAATGATGCTAAGTATTTTGCAAAAATTGTAATTGAACATTTTGATAATGAACAAACAAAAGCATATGGAAAAATATATTTAGCTAAAATTTATAAACATTCAAAAGAATATAAAAAGTCTATAAAAATTTTATATGAAATATTAACAAAAACTCAAGATGTTTTAATTGCAACTATTGTAGCTGATGAATTATTTGATGTTTATGTTTTAAGTGAACAAAGTGATAAGGCATATGACCTTATTTCAAAAGTTTTAATTAAAAATATTGAATATTATTCAAATGATTCTTATCTAGCAATTGAAAAAGTAAATAAACTAATAAAAGCTAATATGCCGGAATTTGCAGTTGAAATTCTACAAGAATTATTAATACGTGCAAAAAAACCAGAAGTAATTGAAGACTTTAAATTTAAATTAGCAAATACATATATGATGATGTATGATAGAACAAATTATTATTTATTTAAAGCCAATGAATTATATAAAGATATTTTAAAAGATTTTCCAAATGGAATATATGTTAAAAAAGCTAAAATTTATGTAGATGAAATTTTAATGAGAGAAGGAAAAGTTTCATTAAGCATAATGGCTAAAAAATATGAGAATTCAGAATCAATGCAGCAAAAGATCTTACTTCAAGAACTTTTAAATCTAAAAAGAGATAAAAAATATGAATATATTTTGCGTATTAAAAAAATATATTCTAAAATATCAAATAGAATTGTAAATAGATTTGCATACGATAATATAGATTTAATTTTTGATGAAGTAAATATTTTAATGATAAAAGAGTATTTAGATCAAAACAAATGTTTTAAATTAAATGATATTCTTAAAACATCGCGTAAAGAGACTTTAATAAAACTTATTAAAGATGAAGATACAACAGATAAGTTTTTTGAGTGTTTAATAGAAGTTCCAAATGAAAGAGCTTTTAATCTTGTTAAAAATACTTTTTTAAGATCACGTGATGCAAAAATTTATCTTTATTTAGAACGAATGGCTTATTCTTTATCTTTATTAAATTAAGCTTTAGAGTTTTCATCTAAAGTAGATATTGTAAATTATAAAAAAATATTAAGTAAAGAATTTCTGCAAAGATTCTTAATTATTAATGAAAAATCATCTTCTTTATTATTAGAAAAGTTTTTTGCTTATGCTACATATAATAAAAAGTTTATAGCAGATAATGAAGATAATCCAATTATAATAGATTTTTATTATCAATATTTTTTATATTTATCATCTATAAATAAAATTGATGAAGCTGATATTTATTTAAATAAGTTATATTTAAAACAAAATGAACTTAATGCTCATATTTATTCTCCTTTTGTAGAGAATGAGTTAGCAAATATTGAAAAAAAGAAAAATAATAAAGAAGAAGCAATTTCATATTTATTAGAATCAATAAAAAATACAAGAAGAATGAAAGCAAATGATTTGGTAAAAGTTAATTACGATTTAATGAAGTTATATGAAAAAGTTGGAAATGAAGATCAAGAAAGTGAATATTTAGAAAAGTGTAAAAATGTAAAAGATACAAAAGATTCTTTATATAAAAAAATGTGTGATGAGCTTTAATGGTTGATTTAGAAAATATAATAAACAGTATTGATATTGATAATTTAATTACTCCTTTTGGAAGAATTAAATATATAAGTACCACTACAATAACAGCAACAGGTTTAGATGTAGCTGTTGGTGATATTGTGAAAATTGAGTCTGAACAGCATTTATATACTGTTTTAGGAATGGTTGCAACAATTAGTAGTGAAGAATTTACAGTTGTACCTTTTTCTTTTATTGAAGGTTTTAGAATACATGATAAAGTGTATTTAAAAAAAGAAGGTTTATCTGTTAAATGTGGATATGGACTTTTAGGTAGAGTTATTAATTCACTTGGTGAACCTATTGATAATAAAGGAAAAATTAATGATTTAGAAGAAAATTCTTCTATTAATAAAACTCCAATGAGAGCTTTAGATAGAGGAATTATAGATCAAAGATTATCTACTGGTGTAAAAGCAATTGATGCAATGCTTACAACAGGTAAGGGTCAAAAAGTAGGTATTTTTGCTGGATCTGGTGTTGGTAAATCTACTTTAATGGGAATGATTGTAAAAGGTAGTGAAGCCCAAATTAAAGTAATCGCTTTAATTGGGGAAAGAGGAAGAGAGATTCCTGAATTTATTCATTATAATTTAAATAATGACCTTGAGAATACTATTATGGTAGTTGCTACTTCTGATGAATCTGCATTAATGAGAAAATATGGAGCATTTACTGCTATGGCAGTTGCTGAGTTTTTTAGAGATAAAGGACACGATGTTTTACTTATTATGGATTCAGTTACACGTTTTGCAATGGCTCAAAGAGAAATTGGTTTAAGTACAGGTGAACCGCCTGTCTCTAGAGGTTATCCGCCTTCTGTATTTGCTCTTCTTCCTCAGTTAATGGAAAGAGCTGGAAATAATGATAAAGGCTCTATTACTGCATTTTTTACTGTTTTAATTGATGGTGATGACTTAAATGATCCAATTTCAGATCAAAGTAGATCAATATTAGATGGACATATTGTATTAACAAGAGAATTAACAGAACAAGGTTTTTATCCTCCTATTGATTTACTTAAATCAGCTTCAAGAGTAATGGACAAAGTTGTAGATGAAGAGCATTATAATGGCTTTTTAAAGTTAAAAAGAGTATTATCTTTAATAAAAGAAAATGAAGTTCTTATTCGAGTAGGTGCTTATAAAGCGGGAATGGATCCTGAACTTGATGCAGCTTTAGCTAAAAAAGAAAAAATTAGAAATTTTTTAGTACAAAATACTAATGAAAATTTCACATTTGATGAAGTAAAAAAACAATTTATGGAGGTGATTAATGATTGATATGACAAGTAGTACAATGTTTAGACTAGATAATCTAAATAAAGAGCAAGTAAGAATTTCTTATCAGCAATCTTCTGGAAAAGTGATTGATAGAGGAAGTGATAATACTCTAATTTTTGCAAGAGAAATTTATATTGAAGATAAAATTACTGTATATACAGGTATTCAAAATCAAATTATTAAAACTCAAGCTCAAAATTCAAATTCTGATGGTGCTTTAGGTGAAATGAAAAAACTTATTGATTATGTTAAATCAGAAGTTATTAAAGCCCTAAATGATACTGTTAATCCTGATGCTAGAAAATCAATTTCAGTTCAAATTGAAGGTGTTAAAAAGAATGTTTTAATACTTGGTAATGAAAAAATTGAAGGTGAATATTTATTTGCTGGTTCAAATACTACTGTAAAACCATTTGAACAAGATGCTACAACTGGAAAAGTTACTTATAATGGTAACGGATACTTAAGAGAAGTAGCTGTTGAATTTGGGTCTTATAGAGACAAAGGTGTTAATGGTTTTGATATGATGACTTTTTCTACAAGTATTTCACATACTACTGATAATTTAACTTTTACTGAAGGTGAAGAAAGAGTTATCGACAAAGAAGGAAATGAATGGAAGTTTGTAGATGCTAATAATGATGGTACTCTAAGTGCAATAGAAAAAACTAAATTGTATAAATTTGATTTTGATGGAAAAACAAAAGAATATCTTAAAATTAGTCCTACTGCTAATGCGGGGGAATTTATAAGTGATAATACTGTTGGTACTTCTTTCTTGGATCCTGGCGCTACTCCTAAAACATTAACTAACCCAGAATTTCATACTAAAAAGAACATTTTTGATGTTTTAGATAATATTATTGATGGTTTAGCTACTAATGATAAAGATAAAATGAGAGAAGGTTTAACTGATATTACTGATTCATTTGATGCGGTTAATAAAGCTCATGCCGATTTAGGTGCAAGAAATAAAGTATTTGACTTATCATATGAAAGAGTTTCATCTAAATTAACTCAGTTTGATATTTTTTATCGAGAAGTTTCATCTTCTGATCCCGCAAAATTAGCTATTGAAGCTAAATCTTTAGAATTAACATTTGTTTCGTTATATTCAACAATTAATAGATTAAATAAATTATCTTTAGTTAATTACTTAAATTAGGACATAAAACAGTAAATGTATTTTAAAAAGTTTTTTTCAAAAGATTTAATTGTTGTTGCTCTTTTCATTGCAATATTAACAATTATTATTGTTCCTTTACCAAAGATGATGCTAGATTTTTTTCTAGTGATCTCTTTGTCTTTGTCTTTATTAATATTATTAATATCTTTATATATTCAAAAACCCTCTGACTTAACAACTTTTCCTACTTTGATTTTAATATTTGCTTTATTTAGATTATCTTTAAATATTGCGACTACTAGATCTATTCTAAGTGAAGGACATAATGGTCCGGAAGCTGTATCTGATATTATTGCAGCATTTGGTGATTTTGTTGTGGGTGGAAATATGGTAATTGGTATTATTGTATTTATTATTTTAGTTTTAATTAACTTTATGGTTGTTACCAAAGGTGCTACAAGGGTTGCAGAAGTAACTGCAAGATTTACCCTTGATTCTATGCCTGGTAAACAAATGGCTATTGATGCCGATTTAAATGCTGGTTTTATTGATGATATTCAAGCACAAGAGCGAAGAAAAGCATTGATTTCAGAAGCTAGTTTTTATGGAGCTATGGATGGGTCATCTAAGTTTGTAAAAGGTGATGCTGTTGCTGGTATTATTATTACAATTGTAAACCTTATTGGTGGATTATTAATTGGAATGTTCCAGCATGATTTATCAGCTTCTGAGAGTGCTGAAATCTATACTATTTTAACAATTGGAGATGGTTTAGTTGCTCAACTTCCAGCTTTAATTCTTTCAACTGCTACTGCAATTATTATTACTAGATCTAATATGGATGACGAAAGATTTGCAGATCAAATCATAAATCAACTAGTTAAAGATTCAAAAACTTTAGTTTTAGTTGGTATTTGTATGATGTTATTCGGTCTTTTACCTGGATTCCCAACGGGTGTTTTAATGTTTCTTGGTTTTATGATGATTGTCATAGGTTATACCATTTATATGATTGAAGATAATCAAGATAATGCATTAACCAGATTCTTTAAGACTAAAGAAAAAGAAAAAGAAGCATTAACTGCAAAAGATATTGCAAAACAAAAAGAACAAAAAATGCATAAACCTAGTGAAAAAGAAGTTATTGACGGTATTATGAAACTTGAAGTTCTTGAGCTTAAACTAGGAATTCGTTTATTAAAACTTGTTCAGGGTAACTCTGAATTATTAGATAAGATTAGAGGTATTAGAAAAACTATTGCAAGTGAATTAGGTTTTATTATTCCACAAATTAGAATTTCTGATGATACTGAATTAGGTCCAAATGAGTATAAACTTAATTTAAAAAGAATACCTATTTCTGTAGGTAGAGTTGAAATTGAAAAATTTTTAGCAATGGGTGGAAGTCCAAATGCTAATTTAACTGGGTTAAAAGTTAAAGAGCCTGTCTTTGGTTTAGATGCTATTTGGATTGATGAAAGTAGAAAAGAAGAAGCTTTAATGAAAGGTTTTACTGTAGTTGATGCACCTACAATTATTTCAACTCATTTATCTGAATTAATTAAAAAGCACGCAGAAGATATTTTAACAAGGCAAGATATTGTATCAATGATTGATGCTTTAAAAGCCGATTTCCCAATTGTTGTTGAAGAAGCTATGAAAGTTACTTCATATGGAATATTATTAAAAGTTTGTAAAGATTTATTACATGAAAATATTCCAATTGTAGATATGCTTACGATTGTTGAAGCTATTGCCGATATTGCAGAATTCACAAAAGCTCCAGATGTATTATTAGAACATGTAAGATCAAAATTATTTAGACTTATTACTCAAAGATTTAAAGATACAGACAATACTTTGCATATTGTTACTTTAAAACCTGAGATTGAGCAAAGTTTTGTATCTAAGTTACAAGAACAACATGGTGTTACTCAATTAATGTTATCAATTGGTGAAATTAATTCTTTAGTTACAAAAACAAAAGAATTATTAGAATCAATAGAAGAAAAAGGTTTCTCAAAAGTATCTTTAGTTGTTGAACCTAGTTTAAGAAAAAAAGTATCAGATATATATGAAAAATTTGGACTAAATGTTTCTGTATTATCTCATGCAGAACTAGATTCAAAAGCAAACTTTGCTATTGAGGGTACAATAGAATTTTAGGTAGGTTTATGTTTAAATTTGTTTTATTAATTATTTTATTTACTACATCTATGTATTCATCTGTAGTATTAAAAAGCCAAGCTTCATTTACTCCAAATGAAGCTTTTTTATTCTCTTATGAAGTTTCAGGATCTAATGTGAAATTTCCAAATATTGAGAGAATAGCTTCTTATGAAGTTTTCTCAAGAGGAAGTTCTTCAAAATTTTATTATGTTAATGGGAAAAGTTCGCGACAAATTATCAAACAATATATGATTTATCCTAAAGCTGACTTTGTGATACCTTCTTTTATTTTTGAACTTAACGGTGAAGAAGTTAAATCAGAAAAAAAACTTATAAAAAAACTTAAAATATCAAAAAGTAAATATAAAAATTTTGATCTTACAATGACTACAAAAAAACAAAATATTTACGTAGGTGAAGAAGTATTATTAAAAATACAATTTAAATATAAAAAAGATTTACAACTAATAGATTTATCTCTTGAAAAACCAGACTTTTCAAACTTTTGGTTTAAACAACTAGATAAAAAGAATACTCAATATGAAGAAAATAATTATATAGTACAAGACATTTATTTTATTGTTTTTGCTCAAAAAGAGGGTTCTTTAATTATTCCACCAATTAAAGTAAATTTACAAGTTTTGGATCCTTATTCTAACTCTTTTTCTTTTATCTCTAATGCTGGAAAAAATATAAAAATATATTCAAATGATTTAAAGTTTAATGTAAAAGCTTTACCTGATAATATATCTTTATATGGTGATTTTAAAATAAATTCAAGTATTAGTAAAAGTGAAATCAAAGAGGGTGAGGCCTTATCTTATAAAATCAATATACGTGCTTATGGTAATATTGATGATTTAGAAGATATTAAATTAGATATTAAGAATACAACAATTTATGAAAACAAAGCAGAGATAAAAAACCTTATTAAAGATTCTTTATATTATGGATCTTATTCAAAAAGTTTTTCAATTATTGCAGATGAAGATTTTATTATTCCTTCTTATATTTTAAAGTATTTTGATAAAAATACAAAAACTATTAAAACTATTAAAACAAAAGAATATAAAATTAAAGTAATAAAAAACAAGAAGAATAATATAAATAAT
>JABSOL010000088.1 GCA_013215985.1 Campylobacteraceae bacterium | reverse complement strand
ATATTTTTTATCTGTATGTGTAGTAATCATAATAACAGGTATATTACGATTTGTTTCTCTTACTTTTTTAATGAAATCAATACCATTTAATATTGGCATATGTATATCAGATAAGATAATATCAGGTTTTTTATCTTTATAAATTTCAAAAGCTTCTTCACCATTACAAGCTTCATATATTTCTTTTACATAATATCTTAAAGAGTCAGCAATATTTTCTCTTATTCCTTTTTCATCTTCTGCATAAAGAATAGTACAATTTTTTAATTTTTCTAGAAATTCCATTTTTTTACCTTAATTTATATATAAAATAATAACCATATATTCTATAAAGCATGCTAAATTTTGTTTTTTAAAGATGAAAATTGAATGAGATTATTTTAGATTTAAGTTTAAGAGTTATACTCTTAAACCTAGTGTGAAGTTTTAACTAAACCATCACTTGCATTAGATAATAAGTATCTTAATAAATAAGCAGACTCTTCTTCATCTAATTTTGCGAAACCTTTCATAGTTCCAAAAATAGCTGCCCACTCAAGTTTTGCGTGATGATTAACAGCAGGTGCAGCGTGGCACTGTGTACACATTTCAAAAAAGAACTCTTCTTGTTCTTCCCAAACTTCTGAAACAACTTCAGTTAAATTTTCTAATTCAACTAAACCTTTTAATGTTACAGTTTTTCCTTCTGTTTTAGCGAATTTAAAACCTTTTGAAACTTTTCCAATTTCTAAAGTTTTTAAAGAACTTGCATAAAGTTTATTTCCATCTAAAAAAGCTGTAAATGTAACTTCTACATTCTTAGCTTTTTCTTTTAAAACTTTTACAGGTAAACCTAAAAATAGTGTTGCTACTTTTCCATCTTTATTAGTTAAAGATGTATCATTTGCAAAGATATATAAATCTTTTGCACTTACTTGAGTTAAAAACCCAAGTAAGATAGTTAGTGTAATAATTAATTTCTTCATTTATGCTCCGATAATAGTAGGTGCGCTATAAGCTAAATTAGCTTTAACTGTTCCCGCTTTTTTAATTGACACTAAAACAGTATTAGCTGTTGTTGCTTGTGCCATTTGTGATGTTGGTCTTGAAGAAGTTAAAACATTAACTTGTCCAGAATTACATCTTGATTTTTCTTTATTTGCATCTTCAGGAGAGAACCAAGCGCCCTCTTCAATTGCACAAACACCAGCTCTAATAGTATCAGTAACAACAACACCAGCAAGTAAAGAACCTCTGTTATTATAAACTTCTACAATTTCACCATCTTTAACATTAAATTTTTTAGCATCAGCTGGATTAATTCTAATTGGCTCTCGTCCTTGCACTTTATGCGCACCTTGAACCCAAGTATTATCTAGTTGTGAGTGAATTCTATATGTTGGATGTGGAGAAACTAAATGTAAAGGAAATTCTTTAACTAGTTCTTCATTACCTAACCACTCTGCTGGTTCAAACCAAGTTGCATGGCCTTTAAAGTCGTCATATCCAAATGAAGCGAATTTTTCAGAGAAAATTTGAATTTTTCCTGTTTCAGTTTTTAATGGATTTGCAATTGGGTCATTTCTAAAGTCTTGATGTCTATTGAATTTTCTAGCTTCTGCAGGAACAGTATATTTAATAGTTCCCATTTCCCAGAATTTAGCGAATGAAATTCCCATTTCTTTTTTAGCATATGATCTTTTATATTTTTTCTCTAACCATTGCATTGTTGTTCTATTTCTAGTATATTTTTTCTTTTTACCAAATCTTCCCGCTAATTCCGCAAAAATCCAGTAATCATCTTTTGATTCATATGCAGGTTCGATAGCTTTTTTCATAGCAAAGATTCTATCATTTGAATAAGACATACCAGAAGCGATATCATCTCTTTCTAAAGTAGTAGTTGCAGGGAAAACAATATCTGCCATTTTAGCAGTTGGTGTCCACCAAGGTTCAGCAACAATAACAGTATCAAGTTTTCTCATAGCTTTAAGTAATTCATTTACATTTGGTTGATGTCCGATTGGAGATCCACCTGCACTTAACATTACTTCAACTTTAGGGTAAGTTACTTTTTTACCTTTGAAAGTAATAGTTTCACCTGGTTTGTTAATTAAATCACTCATTCGTGAAGCTGGAATTGCAATTCCTACTTTATCACCACCACCTTGACTCATACCACCAACAGTAGCTTTACCTGAATTAGCATCTCCTCCACCTTCATAATGCATAGAGAAACCAAAACCACCACCAGGAAGTCCAATTTGTCCAACCATAGAAGCTAAAGTAATAATTGACCAATCTACTTGCTCACCGTGATGTGCACGTTGAAGAGACCAGTTACCTGCAATAAATGTTCTGTTAGAAACCATAATATCTGCTAATTCTTTAATAGTTTTTGCAGGAATTTCAGTGATTTTTTCAGCCCATTCAAGAGTTTTTTCAATTCCGTCTTCTTTTCCTAATAAATAAGGTAAGAATTTGTCAAAACCATGAGTATATTTTTCAATGAATTTAGCATCATATTTTTTAGATTTGTATAAATAGTTCATCATCCCCATCATTAATGCAACGTCAGATCCTGGTCTAATTTGAATCCATTGAGCTTTAAATTCTTGAGCAGACATAGTATAAATAGGATCAATAGAAATAACTTTAATACCAGCTTTTTTATATTCTTCATAATAATCAATATTTCTGTGATTTGGAACAGAATAACCAACTCTATTAGTTTTATATAAATCAGCTCCCCATAAAATAATTACTTTTGTATTTTCAATAATTTGTTCATGTGCAGTTTGTACAGAATAAACTTCCATATCTCCAACAATAACTGGGTTAGTAGGACCTGCAGCTCCATTTGAGTACTCGCCAGCAGTAATAACAGCTCCACCAATTTGATTAAAGAATCTTCCAGCTAGAACATTCGGTTTAAATCCACCGGGGTGTGACCATCCACCATAAGAAGCGTTATATAAAGCTTTGTTACCATTCTTTTTTTGAGCTTTTTTAATAGCATTTGCAGCTAAGTCTAAAGCATCATCCCAAGAAACTCTTACAAATTCTTCTTTACCTCTTAAATCTCCAGCATCTTTGCCTTCTAAGTAAGATTTTCTAACACAAGGATATTTTACTCTTGAATTAGTAGTAACTCTATCAATTACACCTTTAACTAATAATGTTGGGTTTGCATCTGAATCTAATTGAGATGTTACATCTACTAATTTACCATCTCTTACATGTGCAAAAAATGGTCCAAAGTGTGAAGCATGTGGAATTTTTTTAGTTCTGCTTGCTAATTCTTTAGCAGCAACACCAGTCATTCCTCCACTAGCAGCTGCAACAGCTCCTGCAACAGCACCTTTTTTTAAAAAATCTCTTCTTGAATTATTCATCTTGATTCCTTCTTTTATTTATGAAAGAAGTATAAAATAAAAAAGTAGCAAAAAAATCGAATTTAATAAATATACATAAGAATTTTTTAATATTACACTAAAATAATATATATAATTTATTTTATAATACTCTACTCTTAAAAACTTTCTTTTGCAAATAAAATTAAATTCGATTTATTTGCTATTTTTTTTTAATAGTATTCAAATGTTTTTAATTGACCACCTTTTAAAAACACAAGATTAGTCATCTTAGCATCTCCTTGTGTATATGGCTAATCCTGTATATTACAAGAATATATATTTTCTTTAATCCTTAAATACTTTCTAATTCTACGAGATAAAATATCTATAGATATATTTAATAAAGCAGTTATAAAAAGTAAAATCATCATTTTATCAAGTCTAAAATCCGAAATTGCAGAATCAATAAAAAATCCTAAGGTTGCAATACCTAATATTCCTAATATTGCACTCTCTCTCATAATAATCTCCCATCTATAAAATAAAAATGCTAAAAATGAAGAATATAATCTTGGAAGAGTTTCATAAGAGTATAAAGCTATAGTTTTTTTTGTATGATCCGGTCGATATTTAAGTAGATTTGATTCTTGTCCTAGTAAAAAAGCAATAATAGCTCCGTTGTGAAGCATTAAAGCTAAAGCAGCTGGTAAAAAAGAAGGTCCAAATATTGATAAAAATAAATATGCAAGAATATACTCAGGTGAGCTTCTTAAAATAACTAATACTATATGAGAGCTAAATCTTAAATACTTATTTGAAAACTTATAAGAAATAAAAGGAAAAAGAAATAAAGCTAAGATTCCTGTTAATACTAAAGATACTTGAGTTAATAAAATAGTATTAAAAACACCAGGTACAATTTCATCAAAAAATATATTTGAGAACCATGTATATGTTATAGGAAATCCTAAATCATTTTTTATAGGATGAGGAATAATATCAGAAGTAAAAAATCTAATAAAATTATCCATATTTAATAATGAAAAATCTCCTAAATAATAAAAAGATATAATAAGTAAAAAAAGAAATGAGTATTTATTAAACCATATTTTAATAGTAAAAATTAAGATATAAAACATTATTAACAATAACCATACTTCATTATAATAGCCTTGATTAAATGAAGAAGATAAATAATAACCTAAAGTTGTAATTCCAACAAAACCTAAAATAGCAGAAGACCTAAGAGCACATTCAAATCTATATAAAGTATAAGATAAAAGCATTGGAAAAATATCAGGAATTTTTGTGTAAAAATAATATGATAAAAAGTTCTTACCTCGTAAAGACTTATCAAAATAGTCATGTTCTTCTAAAATCTCAGAATATACTTTTGCTAAAATTGCAGAAAATGGAAAAATTAAAGCCAAAAGAGCTGTTAATACATTAAGACCAAATATTTGTAAAAAGATTAAAGCCCAGAATATTTCGTGAATCGCTCGAATAAAAGCTAAAATA
This sequence comes from Campylobacteraceae bacterium, assembly GCA_013215985.1. GTDB lineage: Bacteria > Campylobacterota > Campylobacteria > Campylobacterales > Arcobacteraceae > NORP36. The sequence continues at coordinate 5,635 of JABSOL010000088.1, read as the reverse complement.
CTTCGAATAACAATATTTTCATACATTAAAGCTAATATAAAACCTATGATAGAAGAGAAGAATATTGCTAATACTGCAATTGCAACAGTTCGTGCAAGGGAAGGTAAAAGTGAAGGAATATCATATATTTTAATCTTAAAAATAGAGAAAACAAACTTTTTAATTTCTAAAAATGGATTTATTGTTGATATTGAAAAATCAGAAAATAAAAAAGATATGAAGGCTATAAAAACAAAAAAGAAAGTAACTTTTAAATTTTTACTCAACAGCATAATATAAAATCTTTCTATCTTCTTGCGTCAAATCTTTACATGCTTTATCAATTAATATTTTTCCATTCTTTAAACCAATTACTCTATCAAAAGTATTTATAGCATAAGACACATTATGCAAAGTACAAATTACTGTTTCATAATCTTTTACAAAATCTTTTAACACTTTTTGGGCTAAATACTCATCTAAAGCTGAAATTGGCTCATCAGCTAATAAAATACATTTTTTATTAAATTTAGCTCGTAAAATTGATACTCTTTGTTTTTGACCACCTGAAAGTTCTGAAACTTTTATAAAAAGTTTATCTTCTAAGGATAAATCTTTTAATAAAAGTTTTATTTCATCTACTTCTTTTTTTATTGGAAAAAACAGATTTCGTAAATTATAGAATGATGAATATGTATCTAGTTTAGAAATAAAAATATTATGAAAAACGCTTAGATTATTAACAAGTGATAATTCTTGTGGAATATATGAAGCGTTATTCTTTTGCAGGGAAAAAAGGTGTTTTAACAAAGTAGACTTTCCTGAACCACTTTTACCTAATAAAGCGACCTTCTCTCCTTTGTTAATTTTTAAATTAACTCCAGAAAGAATATTTGCTTTAGAATATGAAATATTTTCATTTTCTAAGAAAAAAGCCATTAATCTATAAGCCCGATTTTTTGACCAACATTTAAAATTGGATCAAAATCAGAATTTTTAGCTTTAATAAATGATTTTCTAGGGAATGCATCTAAAATATCTCTATCTTTTAAATTAATTAAAGCATTAGTTAATTTTAAAATAAAACCTTTTCCATAGTTTTTATCAATATCAGCTCTAGCTGTAAATTGATAATCAGGATAAGTAGGAGTTTCCCAAATTACATCAACCTTTGATAAATCAATAGTTCCTGCTTTAAGTTCTCTTTGCCATACTTTGAAATTAACAGCACCAATTTCATAAGCACCTGATTGAACTAAAGAAATAGTTTTATTATGGCTACCTGAGTACCCTACTTTGTTAAATATATCTTTTGGAGATTTTTTAAATGTTTCTCTTAAAAAATATTCTGGCATTAATCTTCCAGAAGTTGAGCCTTTTGAACCAAATGTAAAAGTTTTATTTTTAATTGAAGAATCTAAAGTAGAAGATTTTTTCATATTTAACTTTTTATTTGCAATAAAATAAGTTTGGAACTTAGGATCTTCATATCCTTGTGCAATTGCAACAGATCCAGGAACAACAAGTCTAGCACGAACACCAGATAATCCGCCAAACCAAGCTAATTGAACTTGATTATTTCTAAATGCTGCAATTGAAGCAGAATAAGATTTTACTGGTAAAAATTTAACATCTACATTAAGCTCACTACTTAAATAAACTGCTAGTTTTGAGAACCTTTGTTCTAGTTTTGTTTCGTCCTGATCAGGAATAGCCGTAAAATAAAATGTTTTTCCAAACAAAAAAGAAGTAAGGCAAATAAATGCCAAAATAATTTTTTTCATAATAACTCCAAATTTTTTTGAAGCATATAGTCATAAAGAGATAAAAGTCTTATATGTCCAAGCTAAACCTTAGCTTTGCTTTTTTAGTAAAAGAATACTAAAATAAAAGCTATTAAACATCGCTTAATCAATCTACTAATTCTTTTGATTCAACATCTTTAAATTTATCCCTTACAATTAAGAACTCATCAAGATGTTCAAAAAATATATCAAGTAAAATAGGATCAAAATGTTTACCTCTTTCTTCTTTAAACATTTTAAAGATTTTCTCATCAGGCCAAGCTTTTTTATAAACTCTCTCAGATGCTAAAGCATCAAAAACATCAGCTATTGCAGTGATTCTTCCATAAATATGAATTTCTTCTCCCTTAAGACCTCTTGGATAACCAGAGCCATCATATTTTTCTTGATGTTGATGAGCAACGATCGAAGCTACTTTCAAAATTTCTTTATTCGAAGTATTTAACATTTCATAACCTAGTTGGGCATGTGTTTTCATAACTTCAAACTCTTCGAAAGTTAGTTTCCCTGGTTTATTTAAAATTGAATCAGGAATTGCAACTTTTCCAATATCATGCATAGGACTGGCAAGTTTTAAGATTTCAGATTCTTTTTCATCCATGCCTAAATATTTTGCAAGTATTTTTGAAAACTCAGCAACTCTTTTTACATGCATACCTGTTTCTTTTGATCTTGATTCTCCAATAGCACCCATTCTAAATATGACATCTTTTTGAGTTTCTTCAATTTCTAAATTTAATATTTCAATCTCTCTATTAGCGGCTTCTATATGTTTTTGAGGTGTTATATCTTGAGAAATTGCTGTGTAAGATAAAAAATTTCCTTTGATATCATACTCAGGTGTTATGATTGTATATAAATAATATTCTTTATTGTTTTTACTTATATCTTTAATTTCTCCAATCCACACATTACCAGAAGATATAGTTTCCCATAGTTTTTCATATAATTCATTTGTAGTATCTTTATATCTTAAAATACTATGATTGTTATTTAACAATTCATCTCTTGAATATTCAGATATTTTACAAAATGCATTACTTACATATAAAATTTGTCCATTTACATCTGTTTTAGAAGCAATTACATGTTCATCAAAAGTAGATAATAAACCATTTAATTCATAATTTAAACTCTCGACTTCTTTTTGTTGAGTAATATTTTTAAATATATTTGTAAAATTTGTAAATTCATTATTTGAATCATAAACAGGAAATCTATTAACTAAAGCCCAGAATATCTTTCCACTCTTAGACTTATAAGTTAATTCACCTTTCCATGCTTTTTTTAATAGAACTGCTTCTCGAATTTCTATTAATGTTTCAACATCTTGATCTTCATGTCTTATTTTATCATGGTAAGAACCAATTAATTCACTCTGATCATATTCAAATATTTTACAAAAAGCTTCACTAACATAAGAAATTTTTCCATCAATATCAACTTTTGAAGCAATTACACATTTATCAAAAGAAGACAATAATTCTTTTAAATCATAATTTAATTTATTAATTTCTTTTTTGTTATTTTCTAAAGCTACAATATTTTCATATGATCTAATTGCTGTTGTTACCGTTGTGATTAATTTTTTAGATGTTAATTCAGTTTTTTCTTTATAATCATTTATTGCATAATTCATAACAACTTCATTTTCAGGAATATCAGCTGCTTGACCTGTTCTTAAAACAATTTGAATTAAATGATTATTAAACTCATCTCTAATTTTTTTAACAACTTTTAAACCAGCATCATCAGTCTCCATAATTACATCTAATAAAATTAAAACTATATCTTTATCATTTTTTACTACTTCAAGAGTTTCTTCCCCCGAATATGTTGAGATAAATTCTAAAGTTTTATCTTTAAAAATATAGTTCTTTAATACAGTTTTTGTAAGAACATGTACATCAGCTTCATCATCTGCAATTAAAATTTTCCATTTTTCTTTTTTTATATTAGTATTATTTTCTTTCTTTTTAAAAAAGTTCATTTTTGCCATAGTAAACCCTTCTTATTTTACTAACTCTATATTAAAAATAATAACAAATTCTACACCATTATTCTCTTGAGAATTACATTTAATACTTCCATTTAATCTAGATATAATAATATTATGAATTATATTAAGACCAAGTCCTGATCCTCCATTATCTCTATTAGTTGTAAAAAAAGGATCAAATATTTTATTTAGATTTTCCTCTTTTATGCCTTTTCCTGTATCTTTATATATTATTTTCAATTCTTTATCATTTTTAATTACATTAATAAAAATATTTCCTTTTTCTTTTTCTTTAAAGCCATGTATAAGTGAGTTCATAATTAAATTTGTAATTATTTGCGAATATGCTCCAGCATAAGAATTTATTTTTATATTTGAATCACAAGAAATTTCTATTTTTATATTTGTTTTTTTTATAACAGCATGAATACTTTGTAATATTTCGTATAAATATTTTTTTAAATTAAATATTCTTTTTTCTTCGCTACTTTGATCAACAGCTACTTGTTTAAAGGATTTAACTAAAGATGCAGCTTTTTCTAAGTTTTTATGAACTAAAAAACTTAAATCTTTTGCAGTAGTTAAATATTCTTCAAACTCTTCTTGCGACATTTCATCTTGATTATATTTTTCATATATTTCTTTAGTAGAATCTTCCAAATGAGAAATTCCAGTTAAACCTATTCCTACTGGTGTATTTATTTCATGGGCCACTCCCGCTACTAAACCACCTAATGCTGCCATTTTTTCAGATGATATTAATTGTTCTTGTGCTAGTTCTAAATTCTCTATTGTCATCTGTAATTCTTCATTTGAATTTTCAATTTTAATTTTAGCATTTGATAGTTTTTTTAAAAAATACAGGACTATTAGTAATATAAAGAAAAATATTACAAGTAATCTATATAATAAAGTATAATCAACTGCAGTTGAAATTTCATTAGAAATCCATTTATCCCTAATTAACTTTTTATCTTTATATGTAATACTTTTTAATACTTTATTTATAATTGACACTAACTCTGGATATTCTTTATTAATAATAAAATTATGTACAAATTTTTCTTCAGTTATTCCACTAATTTTTAGGTTTGGATAATATTTTTTTATATTATAAACTGCAACTTCTGAAAAAGCCACAAAAGCGTATACTTCTCCTTTTTCAACTAATGATAGTGCTTCTTTCATATCTTTTGTTTCAACAATATTAATAAATGGATAATTCTTTTTTATATAATTATAATTAGCAAAACCTTTTGGTAAAGCTATAGTTTTATTCCTTAAACTATAAATATCATCTGCAAAACTTCCATCTTGATTTGTTACAATTGCAAAATTATAATGTGCTATTTCATTTGAAAGTAAATACTCCATTGAAGAAGTAATATAATGGTTTGTTTTTGGAAAAAAATCAATTTCTTTATTTCTGAATTTTTCATTTATAGATTCCCAAGAAGGAGAACTTACGAATTTAAATTTTAAAGAAGACTTTTGCTCTATAATTTTTAAATATTCATAAATAAACCCACTCGTCTTATTCTTTTTAACTATACTAATTGGTTCCCAATTCATAGTAGAATATATAATCTCTTTATTATTTTTCATAAACTCAAGTTCTTTTTGAGTAAAAATTATTTCTTTATTTAAATAATCAAATTTTTTATATATTTGTTTAATATCTTTATATGATTCAAAATTCTCAAAAGAACTAATATTAGGTATTATTTCTTTATTATTGTTTATTAATTCAGTTAACCTTTTTTCATTAAAATATATTTTTACATAAGCTAACAATTTTGGAACGAATGAAATCTCATAATAAATATTTTGTTGTAAAGATTCTTTAAATTTA
>JABSOL010000007.1 GCA_013215985.1 Campylobacteraceae bacterium | reverse complement strand
ATTATATATAAGTAAATATTTAGCCCAATCATTTAGATTTAAATTATTTGAATAATCATTAAACTGTTTTAATGTAGTTTTATAATTGTTTGAACTTATGTTGTTCCAGAATCTACTAATATTTTCTTTTGAATACTTATTAATATATAAAATATTCTTTTTATCATAAGATACTTTAATATTATTTGAATAAAAAGAAAAACTAAGCATTTTAGAATTCTTGAACTTTTTAACTTCTGTATGTTTTACTTTATTTATTATCTTTTTTGGAAGTTCTTTAACTATTATTTTTTTAGATTCTTTAATCTCTATTTTTTTGACTTTAATTTCTTTTTTAATTTTTGGTAAAGTTTTAGGCTTTTTTTCTTTATATGGGTTTGTATTATATAAAGAGTTAAAACGTGACCAATCTTCTTTTAAACTTTTAGAAAACTCTTCATCAAAAGTTTTTTTATAGCTTGTATACTGAGTATCTTGTTCTTTTAACCAGTCTTGATATGCATTTGCATTTAAAATAATAGTTAAAATTAAGAATAAAAGAATTTTTTTCATAATATATTACCTTTTATTAAATTATTATATATTTTTACTTTTTTATTAACTTTTGATAAATAATGAATAGTTTCAACATAAGGAAGTTTTTTTAACAAAGTATTGTAAACTTGATCTGGACTCATAGTATTTATCTTTTTTGTAGCTTTTCTTATATTCGTACTTGATATAAATGCACGTGAAACATTACCTGCACCTGTATTATAAGCTGCAATTACACAATATAGTCTAGACTGTGGATCTTTTATATGTTTTAAGTACCTATAATATAATATATGTAAATAAGCTGTTCCCATTTTTATATTATTAGATGGTTTATATAAATATCTTGATGATACTAATTTCTTTTTTTTGTATAAAAAATTATAAGCATCAATTCCTGCAGATCTTGGAACTATTTGCATTAAACCATAAGCTGGAACATTAGATCTGGCCATGGGGTTAAATGAACTTTCAGATTCCATAATTGCATAAACAAGTTCTTTAGGTATTTTCATTTTTAAAGAATCTTTATTTATATTGTATCTATGAAGTTTTGCTTTTTTTAGAATAGTATTATTTGGTAATTTAAATTTTATTGTATAAATCTTGTTTTTTTTGTATTGTTTTATACTTATGTTTTCAGATTTTATTTGTTTATTGTATTTTATTATAATTTTTTTATCTAAAACATCAGCAATAATCTTTTCATTCGAATCAATTTTATTACTTTTGCCTAGTTTTTTTAGAATTTTATTTTCTAATTGATCTTTTTTTACAGCAGTAGTAACATTTTCTTGCAATAAGTCTTTTAAAGAAGTTTTTATTATTTTTATAGCTTGAATTTTATCTTTTGCAATAACATCAATTTTAATACTATCTTTTTCAAAATCAACTACTTTTTTTATTTTATAATCTTCATTATATTGAACCCATTTTTTCTTTGTAGATAGTTCTTTATCTGGCCATAATTTTTTAATTTCTTTTACATACTCTTTATAAGAAGAATTAAAAGCTTTTTTATAGTTTTTATAATCTATTTGATCTTGAGAAATATAGTGGTTTTGTTCTGCTTCAAATTGTTTTTTATAATCTTCAAAACTATCAGCTAATAAAAAAAATGGAATAAGTAAAAATAATATTTTCATTATCTCTCCTGTACCCAAGTACAAATCTCTTTATCATGATTAGTGTAAAAATCTTTTACTATTGTTTGTATATTTGTATGACTTTCTTGCACAGATGAAGTCTCAATTACTCGTGAAGTCATACTTGCTCCATTCTTTGTTTTTTTTCTATAAGTAATTACATCTACTTTTGCATTTTTTTGTAAAGCAATTTGTTCAATAGCTCTTGATATTGCAAGTTTTTTTTGAGCATGTATACCATTAATATGTATTTGGGCACAACCAACTGCTGCTAGTTTTGATGTGGTTTGAGGGTTAAATAACCAAGATGGTTCAGAATTTGTTTGTTTTTGCAGGTTTGCAGTATCTGATGAACAAGATACAAACAACAACAAACTTATTAATAATAATATATTTTTTTGCATACGAAGGAATCCCTTCGTATTATTTATTATATGTTTCTAATTCTCTATCAAGCTCACCTTGTGCTTTTGATGCTAAGAATTTTTGATACATTGCTTTATCATTTTTAAATGAAGTTTTAGCTGTTTTTTCCATCATGTTACTTACACTTTGAGTATCTACTGCCATTAAAATATAGAAAGTTCCAGAACTTGAAATCCAAGTATCTTTAACAACTGTTCCACTTAATGTTTCAGATGCAATTTGTTTTGAAACTCTTTCACTTGATTTATCAAATGTTGCACTTGTACCAGAACCAGTAGAAGCTTTATATGATTTAAACATATTTGAAACTTTAGTAGCAATTTGTTTAGCTAAGTTATCTCTCGCATCAGCCATTGCTTCTTCTCTTTGAAAAGAAAAATCATTACCTGCATTTGTTGGAGCTGAACCAACATCAGAAATAGTACCTTCAACAAAAGGCATCATTACCCATTTTGGAGCTCCTACTAATTCAGGATTTACATATGTTTTAACTGATGGAGTCATTGGATCTTGAGTACTACCACAACCTGTAAATAATAAAGAAGCCATTGATAAAGCTCCTAAAGTGTTAATAATAATTTTTTTCATTTTCGTCCTTTTTTTTATGATAATAGTATACAATAAGTTATATAAAAATTATTCTATTATTACTTATCTTCAATATACGTTATTAATTTTTTAGCCTTGTCTAGTGCTTTTTCTGAGGAATCTTTATCATATGTTAATATGATTGCCATTCTTCTTCCTTCATGAGATTGAGGTTTCCCAAATACTCTAATAAGTGAATCTTTTGTAAAAGCTTTATCATCAATTATAATCTCTGGATTATAAGTATCATTTTTTGCTTTATATGCTGCTGATCCTAAGTCTTCTAAAGTAGATACAAATTCATAGTTTCCTGTTTTTATTTTTAAATATTTTGCCACAAATTCACGAATGTTTTTTCTATTCATTGTTTTATTTACAGCATCTGCATTTGGAATTACATTAAAACCTTCTTTTTCAGCTTCAAATAAAGCTTCTAGATTAATAGCTTTAATTTCTGGCAAAATAAAATCAGGTTTTTCTTTTCTACTTACATATGATTTATTAGCTAATAAATGAGCTGGTGCATTATTATATGAATCAACTGCAATTGTTTCTAATCCTAATCTCTGTGCTTCAATTACTAGTTCTTTTCCAAGTTCTCAAGATCCTAACAATAATACTTTTTTAGACTTCATTTTTAGTGGTGCTGTAAATATCATTTATTTGATTCCTTATTGAATTTGTCATCATATTTTTTTAATTTATTAAATAAAATCATAGATTTTAATATTGTCAAATATTCTTCTCTAATTTGAGAATAATTAATTAATGTTTGAGATAGGGTTAATCCATCGACTTTTTTATTTTTAAGTCTTAGAAGTGAACGTTTTTTTCTAAATGATTTATATGCTCTATTTGTATTAAGATTAAACATATATGCTTTTATAGATTCATCAAATGAGGAAAAGATTCTGATTTTGTGTTTTGCACCTTTATTTCGTTTTAAAGGAATAATTCCTTTCTCTCCATACGTCCAGTGTCCAAATAAGTTATTACCAAGTTTTACAAATCTACTTTTCCCCCAACCACTCTCAACTGCTGCTTGTGATAAAGCTAAAGAAGCAGGAATAATATCCACTCTTCTTAATAGTTTTTTATAATTATAAACATCTTTTACTAAATATTTATTTGCTAGAACATGAAGTTTATTGTATTCATTTGTTTTAAGATTTTGATTCATCTTTAGTGAAAGAATAAAATTTCTCTCTTCAATTATAGAAAGATTTTCTTTTTTAATTGAAGGATATAAAAAATTAAAAAAGTATTCTTTTTTCTTTTTAACATCTTTTATTTCATAGTATTCTTTTGGTAAAACACCTGAATAAAGTGAAGTTAGTATGAAAAAACTTAATATTAAGAGTTTCATTATATTTGCGTAGTGAAAACTTGTTTTACACTTCCTTTAAAATATATTGTATTGTGTTTTTTACTTAAAGTAAGTTCTTCCCCACTTTTAGGATAAACAAATATTTTATCATCTACAAGATTTAAATTATTTGCTCTTAAAAAACAAGCAGCCATTCCAGTTCCACAAGCTAATGTCTCACCTTCAACACCTCTTTCATAAGTTCTTACAAAAAGTTTATTATTTTCTACTTTTGCAAAGTTTACATTAGCATTATATAAATATCTCATTTTTGAGCATAAAACATGATTATATTTATCTAAATTATCAACTAAACAAACTAAGTGAGGAACACCTGTATCTACTAAATACCAAGTATATCCTTCTTCTTCAAACTCTTCTTTTATTACTACATAAGGTGATAATTGTGTTTGAACAGTATTTTTATCAACTTCACAAGTAATCTCTCCTGCAGCTGTTAAAAATGTATGAAAGTTCTTAGCTAAGTTATTAGAAATCGCATAATGGGCACAAGCTCTTGTACCATTTCCGCACATAGCAGCTTCGCTACCATCAGAATTATAAAATAACCATTCATATGAAAGCTTAGGGTGGGGAACTAATACAATTAAACCATCTGCTCCAATTCCTTCAGTTCTTGAACATAATTCTTTTGCTAAAGATGAATAATCTTTTTTTATAAATGTATGGAAAATAACAAAATCATTTCCACTTGCTGAGTATTTTGTATAAGTCATATAATTTCCTTGATAAAGTTTTTTACTTTAATTCTTAAGTTTTCTAAAGTATCTTCGTTATTAATTACGTAGTCTGCTTTTTCTTTTTTATCATCAATTGGTATTTGATTTGAAATTTTTAATAAAGCTTCTTTTTCATTTATATTATCTCTTAGTTTTAATCTTTGTATTTGTATGTTTTTATTTATATATATTACTAAACATTTTGATATATCATAATGCATTCTCTCAAAAAACAAAGGTATATCAATAAAGTATATTTTTTCTTTTAAATCTTCAACTTTAGCTTGATTTTCTATTTCTTTTTTAATTAAAGGATGAAGAAGATTTTCTAATTTTTCTTTTTCTTCAATTTTAGAGAAAATTAACTTTCCAAGTTTCTTTCTTAGTACTTTTTTATTCTCAACGTATTCTTGCCCAAATAGGGAAATTATTTGTGAATAGTTGTCATCAAGAATTGTATGCGCAATTAAATCAGCATCAATTATGTGAAAATTATTTTCTAATAAAAGTTTTGAAACAGTACTTTTCCCTGTTGCAATTCCACCTGTTAAAGCAATGGCATATTTAAATATTTGTTTATTCATTCAATAATATTACTATAATATTTCTTTTAAAAATATTTGAAAATTTTGCTAATGATTTATAAATGTTTAGATACAATACTCGTGATAGTTAAGAGTAATAAGGTGTATTTTTTTGTGCTTGTTTTTATTTTTTTTCATCTAGACCTGCACATTAGAATTTAATTTTGACATAAAATATGAAGGAAATACGTGGCAACAGTTAGTTATAAAGACGCAGGTGTAGATATTGATGCTGGAAATCAATTTGTTGAGAATATTAAACCGTTTGTTAAATCGACTAAAATACCAGGAGTACTTGGTGGAATTGGTTCTTTTGCAGGTGCTTTTGAATTACCCGAAGGTTATAAAAAACCAGTTTTATTATCAGGAACTGACGGAGTTGGAACAAAACTTAAATTAGCAATTGATGCTAAAATATTTGACACAGTAGGTATTGATTTAGTTGCCATGTGTACAAATGATTTATTATGTAATTTCGGAGAACCTTTATTTTTTCTAGACTATTATGCAACAGCAAAACTTAATGTGGAAGAAGCTTCATTAGTTATAAAAGGTATAGCTAAGGGCTGTATTTTAAGTGAGTGTGCACTTGTTGGTGGTGAAACTGCAGAAATGCCAGGAATGTACCAAGAAGGTGATTTTGATTTAGCCGGTTTTTGTGTAGGAATTGCAGAAAAAGATGAGTTAAATAGAATTGAGAGAATCTCAGAAGGTGACATTTTAATGGCACTTCCTTCTTCAGGTATTCACTCAAATGGTTTTTCACTTGTAAGAAAAGTTTTATTTGATAAATTAGAAATGAATTTAGATGATGATTTTCAAGGAAAAGCTTTAAAAAATGTTTTATTAGAACCAACTAGAATTTATGTAAAAGAATTCAAAAATAATAAAGATAATATTAATGCTTTAGCCCATATTACAGGTGGTGGGATTACTGAAAACTTACCAAGAGTTTTACCAGATAATTTAAAAGCTGTAGTAAAAAGATCTGATATTAAAGTTTTACCTATATTTGACTTCATAGGTGAGCATGTTGAATTAGAAGAAATGTATAGAACATTTAATATGGGTGTAGGAATGGTACTTGTAGTATCTCCTTCTAAGGTTCAAAATTTACTTGACTCAAGTGATGCTTATGTAATTGGTACAATTGAAAAAGGTAAAAAAGGCGTAGAGTTTATCTAGGATTTTTATAAAAAAAGGGTTTTCCCTTTTTTTATTCTTCTTTCATTTAAATAAATAAAATCCCTTTTCTAATCTAAAGATCATTAACTTCATTTACTAAAAATTTCATATATATAATTTTTATCGCTATATCTTAATAATAGTTTTTTATATCTTTTAAATATTCTTAAGTATTAAACTTCTTCTTTTTCTATTGTTTTTCCTAATAATTATCATTAATATATTATATTTTATAATAATTATTTACTTGTTTTATTCATAAATATTAAGCAAATTCTTTATTATTTATTTTTATATAATCTAATAAATTATTTTTCAAGATGATATTAATAACTAATTAAGTGTGCTTTTATATGTTAATTTGTATACTGACTATAAATGTATTCTTTAATATTTAGATAATTATTGGGATTTATGTACTTATTATTTTAATAATTAATAATATTATAGATTTGACAAAATAATTAATAAAGAGTGGTAATTGTCATGAATAAGAAATTAGTATATTTAGGTTTTTGTTGTATATTTGTAACTACATTATCTTCAATTACCCTAAAACAGAGTATATCCGAAGTCTTGAAAAACAATCCAGTTATTCAAGAAAGGCTTAATAATTTTAGAGCAACCAAAGAAGATCTAAAAATAGCTGAGTCTGAATATTATCCTAAGCTTGATTTAAGAGCTACTTTTGGACAAACAGAAGCGGGTAATATTAAAAATAAAAAAGATAAAGAATATAATCACCAAGTAATAAATGATAGTTATGGTAGTTATGAAACTTCTTTTACTTTAACCCAAAATATATTTAATGGTTTTAGCACAATGCATAAAGTAGATTATGAAGAATCAAGAATACTTGCAGCTGCCTATAATTATATTGAAAAATCAAATGATATAGCATTTAAAATGACAAATGCATATATCAATGTTCTTCGTTCTAATGAATTAACTAAAATAGCTAGAGAAAATGTACAAATTAATCAAAGAATATATATAAAAGTGAAAGATCTTTTTGACTCGGGATTGACTACTAATTCTGAGGTTAAAAAAATTCAATCAGCTCTTTCACTTGCAAAATCAAATTTAATTGTACAAAAAAATAATGAAATAGATTCAGGTTATAGCTACAGAAGATTATTAGGTCGAATGCCAGTAATAAATTCTATGAAAAAGCCAGATTTTGAAATTGCTATGCCTGAAAGTATAGAAAGAGCTGCAATGTATTCAATTAAACATAACCCATCTTTACTAGTTAGTAAATACAATATTCAAGGGTCACAGGCATTATGGAAACAGAGAAAAAAAGATTATTATCCAAGAATTGATTTAGAATTAAGCCAGACTTATAATGATGTAGAAGATAGAAATTTATTTGATGCTCCTGATGACAGGTTTCGTGCACGTATCCTTTTGTCATATAATTTTTTTAGTGGGGGAGCACATACTGCAAATGTGCAAAAACATGTAAGTAAAATAAATCAAGAAATAGCTAAAAAAAGAGATTTAAAACGACAAGTTATCGAAGGTCTTAATTTATCTTGGAGTGCTTATAAAATGATTGATGAGCAACTTATTTATTTACAAGAATATAGTACATTTAGTGAAGAAACTCTAGAATTGTACAAAGAAGAGTATGATTTAGGTAAACGTACTTTACTAGATCTTTTGACAGCTCAAAATGATGTTATTAATTCAAGAAGTCAAATTATTACTGCACAGTACGAGTTATTGTTTTCGAAATATCGTATTTTAGATGCAATGGGATTATTAGTTGTGTCTATTGTTGGTGATACAAAAGACTTTACATCAAAAGTTAATCTTTATAGCGATAAAAAAACAAATATCTTAGATGTTTTACCAATTAAATTAGATGTTGATAACGATAATATTAATGATGATCTTGATCTTTGTGATAATTCATTAAAAGAAAACAATATTATGCCTTATGGTTGTAAAAAAAATAAATTAGATAATGATGAAGATGGAGTTGATAATTCTATCGATCAATGTAAATTTACACCTATTGGGGCACTTGTTGATAATAATGGATGTGCACTTGATAGTGATAAAGATGGAGTAAAAGATTATATTGATACTTGTCTAAAAACTCCAATAGGTCATAATGTTAATTTAGAAGGTTGTTCTATTTCTTTTCTAATTAAATCAGATTTTAAAAATAAAAAGTTTGTATTAACAAATGATTTGGATTCTGAAATAAAAATATTTACTAAGTATTTAAATAATAATAAAAATGTAAATGCTTTAATTATTTCACATATCAATGAAACAAATTCAGTTGATTTAAATATGGCAATTAAATTAACTCAAAAGCGAGCAAAAATATTAAAAAATGAATTAGTAAAAAGAGGTATTAGTAAAAAACGTTTAAGTATTGAAGGTCGAGGTTATAGCGAACCAGTTAGTTTATATGATTCTAGAAGTTTAAAAAACAAACGTTTTGAAATAGAATTAAACAAAATAAGTGAGGAGTTAAAATGAGATTCTTATTATTACTATTAATGTTTGTCAATGCATTAAGTGCTGGTACATATGACTATGCATACAGTGCGTTGGAAAATAAAAATACAGAAAAAAATAAAAAGCTTGATACATTTATGTATAAAAATTTTCAAGAAATAATTCGTTTTGATATGCTTTGGTTTAAATCACATAAATTAAAAGAAGAAAAAAAAGATGGAATGAATATTACTAACTTTGAATATATTGTTAAAACAATAAAAACATATATTAATGAAGGTAAAAATATTAAAATTAAAATAATTGGGCATACAAGTAAAATAACAGATAATCATAATGAATTAATTGCTGCTTCTGATACTTATGCAAGTTCAATACAAAATACTTTTTCTTATGATTTAGATACAAAGTCAAGTGAAAAATTAAGCAAAGATTTTGCTTATGATGTACAAAAAAGATTTATAGATAATAAAATTGATAAATCTTTAACTATTGTTGAATATCGTGGAGGTAAGAATAATACTTTTACAAATGCTACAAGACAAGGAAGAGATTTGTCGAATCGTGTAATGGTAACAATGTATGTTTTAAATGAAGAACCTATAAAAAGTAATAATGATATTGACAGTGATAAAGATGGAATTTATGACTCTTTGGATAAGTGTTCTGACACAATAAAAGGATTAAAAGTTGATATAAATGGATGTCCTAAAATGTTAACATTAACTCTTAATTTTAAAATAAATTCGGATATTATTTTTAAAGAATCAATGCATAAAGTAGCAAAATTTGCTAAATTTTTAATAGATAATCCTTTATATGATGCCAAAATAATTGGACATACTGATAGTGCTAATACTTTAATATATAACAAGTTACTTTCTCAAAGAAGAGCACTTAGTACAAAAAATGCACTTATAAAAGAAGGTGTTAAAGCTGTTCGACTTACTACAAAGGGTGAAGGAGAGTTAAAACCAATTAAAACTAATGATACAGAAGAAGGAAAACAAGCAAATCGAAGAATTGAAGTTATATTATCGATAAGGTAAGTTAGATGTTTAAAAAAAACAATATACATGTACAAGAAGATTCATTATTGGATGCACTTGTTTTGTATACAAAGTTATTTCACAAACCTTTTTCAAAAGAAGCCCTGTTAGCAGGTCTTCCGATGGAAGAAAATGATGAAATCTTTTCTATAGGTAGTTCTAAATCTTTATTCTCAAGAGTTGCAAAAAGAGCTGGATTAAAGTCTGTTCTTATTAAACGAGAAATAAAAGATGTTTTATCCTTGCATCTTCCTATGTTATTATTACTAAGTAATAAACAAGCTTGTATTTTTGAGAAATTTAGTGAAGATAAGTGCCAAGTTAAAATAATTTATTCAGAAGGTGAAGGCCTTGAACGATGGATAAATATTGAAGATTTAGATCGTGAATACCTAGGTTTTGGATTTTTATTAAAAAAAGAATTTGAGTACAGTTCTAAAGATAGTAGAACCTTGCAGCTTCAGACCAAACATTGGTTTTGGGATACATTAAAACTTTCTAGTGGAATTTATCGTGATGTTTTATGGGCATCATTACTTATTAATATTTTTGTATTAGCAACTCCTTTATTTACAATGAATGTATATGATAGGGTAATTCCTCATAATGCAAAAGAAACTCTTATGGTCTTTACACTTGGTATTGTATTTGTATATGTATTAGACTTCTTTCTAAAATTAACTCGTGCTTATATGTTAGAACTAGCTGGTAAAAAAAGTGATATTATTATGTCTTCTATTATTTTTGAAAAAGTTTTAGATCTTAAACTTGCTGTTCATCCAAAATCAGTTGGATCTTTTGCTAATAATCTAAAAGATTTTGAATTAGTACGTTCTTTTTTTACTACAGCTACTATGAGTGCAATAATTGATTTGCCTTTTGGAATAATTTTTTTATTTGTAATTTACTATATTGGTGGAAATTTAGTTTTTGTTCCAATGATTACAATGATTCTTATTCTACTTTATGCCCTAATTATAAGAAAACCTTTACAAAATAGTATAGAAAGTTCTCATGAAGCAAATGCAAAAAAAAATGGAATACTTATCGAAACATTACAAAATATTGAAACTGTAAAAAGTATGAGTATGTCTGGTAAAAAACAATGGGAGTGGGAAGAATCAACAGGTGAAATAGCTGAAAAGAATTTAAAATCAAGGTTATTATCTTCTTCTATTCCAAATGTAACAAGTTTATTTATACAATTGAATACTGTGTTTGTAGTTGTTTTTGGGGTTTATCTTATTCAAGAATTTGAACTTACTATGGGTGGACTTATTGCTGTTGTTATTTTAACATCTAGAACTGTAGCTCCAATGGGCCAAGCAGCAGGATTGATATCAAATTATGCTGATGCAAAAACTTCTTATATGACATTACAAGACATTATACTAAGAGAAGCAGAACGACCAGCGGGAAAACACTTTGTTGAAAGACCAAAATTTGAAGGAAAAATTGAATTTAAAAATGTAAGTTTTTCTTATCCAGAATCTGAGATATTAGCTCTTGATGATGTAAGTTTTGTAATTGAACCGGGAGAAAAAGTTTCAATTATTGGACGTATTGGATCTGGAAAAAGTACTATTGCAAAACTTATTTTAAAACTTTATGAACCAACAAGTGGTACAATTTTAATTGATGGAATTGATGTAGAACAAATAGATCCAGTTGAATTAAGACGATATATAAGTTATGTACCTCAAGAGATAAATTTATTCAAAGGAACTATAAGAAACAATATTATTTCAAGTGAACAGCATCCTTTTGACGATGAAATTGTAGCTGCTGCTAAAATAAGTGGAACTGATGAGTTTGTTCGGACGCATCCCTTAGGATATGAAATGCCAATAGGAGAGAGAGGAGCTGGACTTTCAGGTGGACAAAAACAAAGTGTTGGAATTGCAAGAGCACTTATGAAAGATAGTTCAATTATGGTTATGGATGAACCAAGTAATTCAATGGATCAAACTTCTGAAAACAACCTTATTAGCAATTTAAAAGATAAATTAGATAATAAAACAGTAATTTTATTAACCCAAAAAATGTCAATTATAACAATTACAGACAGAGTAATAGTTATGCATCATTCAAAAGTATTACTGGATGGATCTAAAAATAAAATTATAAAAAGATTAGCAGGGAGTTTAAATGTTTAATAATGAAAAAAAAAGACTAACAGAAAAAGATTACGAATTTATGAACTCTCTTAGTTCTGCTATTCTTCAAGTCACTCCAAATCGTTTAAAGTTTGTATTAGTTTTCTGGATTATTGCTATATTTATGTTTCTTTTATGGGCAAACTTTGCAATGATTGATGAAATTGCAAGAGGTGATGGTGAAATTATTCCAAGTGGACAAAATCAAATGATTCAGAATCTAGAAGGTGGGATTGTAAAAGAAATTTTGGTTAAAGAAGGGCAAGTTGTAATAAAAGGGCAGGTATTAATAAAAATTGATAATCAAAAATCGAAATCTTCATTTAATACAAATGCAATTAAAGTAAATTCTCTTGAAGCAAAAATAATTCGTTTGAAATCAGAATCAAGTGGAAAAAATTTTACAGCAAGTAAAAAACTTAAAAAACTAATTCCAATTTTAGTTAATAATGAAAAAAGTCTTTATTTAACAAATAAAAAACAGTTAAAATTCAGAATAGATGTATTAAAAGAACAATCAAGACAAAAAAAGAATGAATTATCTGAAGCAAGAACTGAGATTAAATATTTGAAATCATCTTTAAATATGATAAATGAAGAAGTTATAATGACTAAACCTATGGTTAAAAGAGGAGTTAGTTCAAAAATAGATTTTTTAAAGTTAAAAAGAGAAAAGAATGAAATACATGCAAGATACTTAGCTATAGTTCAATCAATTCCTAGATTAAAATCAGCAATTAATGAAGTAAATATCAAAATCTCAGAAGCTACATTGATTTTTCAAAATGAGGCTAAACTTAAAATGAATGAAGCAGTAACTGAGTTAAGAAGTTTAAAAGTAAATCAAACTGCTTTAGAAGATCAAGTTATAAGAACAGTTGTTCGTTCACCAATGAAAGGTATTGTGCAAACATTATTTGTACATACTTTAGGTGGTGTTATCAAACCTGGGGATAATATAATGGAAATTGTTCCAAGTGAGCAGACACTTCTTGTTGAAGTTAAAGTAAAACCATCTGATATTGCTTTTATTTATTTTGAACAAAAAGCTATTGTTAAGTTCTCTGCTTATGATTTTTCAATTTATGGTGGTTTAGATGGAAAAGTTATGCATATTAGTGCAGATACTATTAAAGATAAAAAAGATAATGTTTTTTATAAGGTAAGAATAAAGACTAATAAGAACTACCTAGGTCACATTGATAAACCTCTTAAAATAATTCCAGGTATGACTGTTAATGTTGATATTATAACAGGTAAAAAAAGTGTTCTTGATTATATTCTTAAACCAATTCTTAAAACAAAACAATATACATTTACAGAGAGGTAAATATGAATATTATATTATATAGTGATGATATAAATTTACTAACGTATTGGGAAGAATGTTTTAAGGTAGAATATTCAATTTGTTTTTCTTTATATGAATTAATAGCGTCAAAAAATAATATTATTGTAATAAATTATTCTGCATTTAATGAAAAAGAAAAAGAAATTCTTTCTTTATTAAATGATAATTTAAATTATGTTTTGGTTTTAGATAGAACACCAAATATAAATAAAGGAAAAATAGTATTATCATATGGTGCAAAAGGTTATGGAAATGCACTTATGAAAAAACATTTTTTATTTTCTGCTATTGATACAATGAAAGAAAATATGATTTGGCTTTATCCTGAGTTTACATCAGAGCTTATTTTTTTGTTGCCAAGTAAAACTACTCTGAATTCAAAAATTATACTTGATAAGTTAACTACTAGAGAAAAAGAAGTGGCTAATTATATAAAAGATGGAAATACCTATAAAACTATAGCTAATAAACTTAACATCACTCCAAGAACAGTAAAAGCCCATGCTCATAATATTTATAAAAAACTAGAAATAAAAGATAGACTGGCACTAGCACTACTTTTAAAATAATTAACAAAGTAGATAATATTTAAATAATAGTATCTATTTTATTACTTATTGTCCTTATGGACAATAGAATATTTTCTTAATTTCTCCTATACTTAATTATAATAAAAAATCTCAATTAAAGGTAAATATTATGGCAACATCAATTGGAACAGTATCAGGGATAAAAGGAGAGTTTTTTGCAATAAATACAGAAGGAACTATAATTGAACTTAATAATGGTGATACTATTACAAAGGGTATGACAGTTTTTGGAGATAAAAATAATAAATCTTCTGCATTTATCAAAATTTCAATGCAAGATGGAAGCCAAGATGTACTTTTAACTGGTACTCAAGAACAACTATTTGATAGTTCATTAGTTGATGACCTAATCACGGAAGAAGGTTTATCAAAGGAAAGTATCCTTGAAAGTATAGAAAAAACATCATCAGTAGATGATCAAACTGAAGAACTTGATATTGAAAGCCTTGAAGAAGCGGAGGCAGGGGACGAGACCGTAAACTCTGAATCAATAGAAAGTATTTTTGCTTCTAGAGATGGTAATCAAACAGACATTGTAGCTGGACTTCGTAATGCTCAGTTTGGAAATGCAGATGAATTAAGAGAGTTTGATTTAAATACTTCAATTAATTTAATAGATGAAACAGTTTTAATTAAAGTATTTGCATCAGATGCAAATGGGAATCCTTTACAAGATTCCATTGGGAACTATTTAACAGTTAATGAAACACCAGAAGGTGGAAAAACATATTATGTAGTACTTGCCTTTGAGCCTAATACTACAGAATTTAATGACAACTCTGTTTTGGATCAACAAGAAGGAACAGTAGATTTTATCTTTACTGATGATACTTCAACAACTAATTTAGCAGAAAATGCACAAGAAGGTTCAAATGATTATTTAAAACAATCTAATTTAGACAATATTTCACTTGGAACTGCTGTTTCTATGGATGCTTTAGATGATTATATTTCAGATAATGGTGAAACATTAGATATTACAATTTCAAATTATACAGCACCTGTAACTCCAACATATGAAAAAGTCGAACTAAAAACAGAAGGTGTTAAAACAACTATTACAGATGATACAGGAACACCAAATAATGAAAATGATGGAGTAGAATCTAATCATGAATCAGTTCAAATAAAATTAGTAGCATTAGATGAAACAGGTACTGCAATATTAGATCAATCAGGTAATTATACATTTTCAAATGATGTATTAGAAGGAAATAATTCTCAATATATGGCAGTAGCATTTTCTCCAATCGAAACAATATTTTCACCAACAACACAATTACAATTACAAGAAGGAACAGTAAGCGTAACAAGTAGAGATACAAATCCATCAGATGCAAGTGGAACAGCAAGTACACAAACAACACAAGATGGTAGTGAAGATTATGTAATTAGTACTCAAACTGTAACATTGGGAGAATCATTTTTAGTTAGCACATTAGATGATTATATGTCTGATGATGCTGAGAAATATGAAGTAGTAATTAATGATGGAACTTATACAGCACCATCTAGCGGAGATGTATATGAGAATGTAAGTATTGATACAAATGCAGTAACTACAACTATTACAGATGATACAGGAACACCAAATAATGAAAATGATGGAGTAGAATCTAATCATGAATCAGTTCAAATAAAATTAGTAGCATTAGATGAAACAGGTACTGCAATATTAGATCAATCAGGTAATTATACATTTTCAAATGATGTATTAGAAGGAAATAATGCTCAATATATGGCAGTAGCATTTTCCCCAATCGAAACAATATTTTCACCAACAACACAATTACAATTACAAGAAGGAACAGTAAGCGTAACAAGTAGAGATACAAATCCATCAGATGCAAGTGGAACAGCAAGTACACAAACAACACAAGATGGTAGTGAAGATTATGTAATTAGTACTCAAACTGTAACATTGGGAGAATCATTTTTAGTTAGCACATTAGATGATTATATGTCTGATGATGCTGAGAAATATGAAGTAGTAATTAATGATGGAACTTATACAGCACCATCTAGCGGAGATGTATATGAGAATGTAAGTATTGATACAAATGCAGTAACTACAACTATTACAGATGATGCAATACCAAACGAAGAAATTGATACTGTATATGTTAAAATTACTAATGATATGACAGCTATAGAAGGACATAACTTAACTCACACTGTAACACTTGTAGATAAAGATGGTAATCTAGTTACTGTTCCTTTAGGTGAGTCAATAACAGTAAATTTAGAATATACATCTTCTAATGGTGTAACAGATAGCGATTTTTCAACAATTATAAAACAAGTTATTATTACTAATGGCAGTTCAATTACATTTGATAATACAACTCTAGATGATTTTATTTATGAAGGAACTGAAAATTATACTGTATCTATAGTTAGTATTGTTGATGCCAATAACTATTTTGAGAATGTAGATAAATATTCTGAGCTTACAGGTAATATAGAAGATAGTACGGCACAAGGGACAATATTAGATGGTGTTGTTGTTGGAGATCCAGAAGATGCGAAAGTATATGAAGATGGTTTAGTAGATGATATTAAAGAAAAAGATACAAACAATCCACTTGTTAGTGGAGAAGAAGTAATTGGTGTGACAAGTGAAGAAAGATCATTAAACATTACAAATGTAAATAATGATGATTTTGAAGTAACATTTAATTCTAGTGTCAATCCTAGTAATCTAGAATCTGAAGGTCAAAGTACGTCAACTTATATAGATTCAAATGGTAATATAGTTGAAAAACTAAGTGATGGTACTCATGTATTTACTGTTGTTTTAGATGAATCTAAGACTAAATATACTTTTACCCTATCTGAGCCTTTAAATCATGCAAATATTGATGGCCACAATGAGCTTGATTTAGGTTTTGGATATAAAGTAACATCAGGAACAAATGGAGATTCAATTGAAAAAGCATTTAATGTTGTAGTTGTTGATTCTGCCCCTGACACTGATGGGGCTCCTATAGTAGTAGAAGAAGATTCTCTTGTTTCTACTAATTTATCTAATAGTTTTGCATTAGCAGATGAGTTTAGAGATGGAGATAATATTTCCTCACTTACTATAGCTGGTGAAGATGTTACAAGTGCTAGATCAATTTATGTTGATGATACAGGAGCATATACAACAAATGTAAATAATGCAGTTGGAACAATCACTACAGATGGAAATGGTGGAGTTGAATTTGTTCCTGCTCCTAACTTCAGTGGTGAGATTAATGTTTCGTATAATATAACTGACTCTGATGGAGATACAGCAACATCAATTTTAAAATTTATCACAAGTCCTATTGCCGATAGACCTGATATGGAAGAACATAAAATTCTTAGTACTTATGAAGATAGTAGTTGGAATGGTTCTTCTCATACTGGTGATATCGAAAATATTGTTGCTCTTGGTTTAAAAATTCCTACTATTACAGATAATATTGATCAAAGCTCCGGACCAGGTGATTCACCTGAGCGTTTAAGTGCACTTAAGTTTAAATTTAATAATGGTGATTTCGATGGTGCTGTTATTAAATATGATAGTAATGATGATGGTAGTATTGATTCAACACTTCAAGTGATTAATGGAAAAGATAGTTTTACTATTATGATAACAGATATAATTGATTACCACCCAAATGGCACTAGTGCTGATTATTCATTAACACAAGCACAGTATAAAAGTTTATCTGTTATACCAAAAGAAGATAATGCAAATGATATAAAGTTTAATATTCAAACAAAATCTCATGAAGTAAAAGATAATGGAGACTTATATGATACAGATATTGTATCAGGAAAAAGAACTCAAAATATAGAAGTAGATGTTATTGCAGTTACTGATCCTGTTTCAATTATTTTTAATGATAATGATAATGTTCCAGAAGATGGAACTATTGATATTGATGGAGATAATAAAACATATTCAAGTTTTGTAAATGAAGATGAGTGGTTTGATATTGATGATATTGTAGACAATATAGTAGGAGATGAAGATTCTTCTGAATCTTATAGTATCGTACTTAGTGGAATGCCAGATAATTCTTTTGTGCTAGTAGGTGAAGGTACAGATGCGTATATATATACAATAGGTCAAGATGGTAAATTAACATTTGATCTAATTGGTAAAGAAATTCCAGAAATTAAGTTTAAAGCACCTTTAAATTTTAGTGGAGATCTAACAGCTATAAATATTCAATTAAAAGCTAATGATAATGATATAGATAGTGATAATTCTGCAATAATTGATGAAACGGACTCAATTGATTTAAAATTATATGTAAAACCAATTGCAGGAGATGTGGAAGGTGGCGTAAAAAGTGTAGTTGAAGATACAAAATTAGATCACTTTTTAGATGTAATTAAACTTACCGATACAGATGGTAGTGAAGAAATTATTGCAATGAAAATTACAAATTTTCCTAGTGATTGGATTATGCTAAATGAGCATGGTAATACAGTATTACCAGATGTTACAGGGGGTACAGTTTATACTATTCCTGTAGACGAGTATACAAATTATTCTATTAATCCCCCCTCTCATAGTAGTACAGATTATACTTTTGAAGTAAGTGTAGATACAAAAGATACAAAAATAGTTAATGGTACTGTGCTAATTGACACAAAAACTACTACAGTAGATGTAAAAGTTATTGTAAGTCCATATGCTGAAAAAATTGGTATAGATACAGATGATGATGGAGTATCAGATTTAACAATGAATGCTAGTTATGTATATTCTGGAGAAGCTCTTGAAGATGTAAGATTCGAGTTAGGAAGTAAATTTTTAGAGGATACTAATACAACATTTGAATCTTATTGGAGCAATCAAGACGATTCTGATTTACAAAACGATGTAATAACAGGGCCAAAAAACTCTGAATACACATATTCAAAACTAAGTGCAGGAGAAGATACAGATCTAATTGGCGCTAAATTTATTTATACTGATGCATTTGGAGTAGAGAATATTCTAACTGTTACAAATAACAGTACAGGTGTTGATATTCCTATAGAATTTTTGGATTCTTTAGCCTTCATAGCTCCTTCTAATAAAGATGGTACATTTAAAATTAAAATGCAAGCTAAAACTATTGATCATGATGAAGATAATCATAATATTACAAACACTCAGATTTCAGGTGAATCTTTTCTTACCATAAGCGTTAATGCTGTCGCTGATATAGTAACTATTAAAACAGCACAGTCAAAAGGATTAGAAGATGCTGGTCGTGATTCTTCTGGTAATACAAGTGAAATTTTAGCAAAAGATGGAGGGATTGATTTAAATGTTAGTTTTATAACTGTTGATACTGATGGTTCAGAATCATTTAATATAACTCTTTCTGATATTCCTGATGGCGCTGCTATTTATTATGATGGTAATCTTTTAATTATTGATGATGGAAAAGTAATTATTGAAGATTTCGATAATAATGTAGATTTTAAATATATTCCAGTTCATAACTCAAATGAAGATGTTACTTTAAAAGTTGACGCACAATCTATTGATGGTACAGATGTTTCAACAATCGAAACAAAAGACATTGTTGTAAATATAAAAGGTGTAGCAGATGATGTAATAAATAATGAATTTAATGAAGCTGTTTCTATAGATGATACTAATGAAATTGAACATACTTATAATAAAATTGTTGTAGAGGATAATGGAAATATAAATATCTCTGATTTATTTGATTCTAGCCCTAGTTCTTACGATGAGGATGGATCTGAAACTTTATTTATCACAATTACTAATCTTAATGCAGAAATTGATATACAAGGTGCAATTTTACTTAACAAAGATGCAGTAGGTACAGATCGTAAATGGGTTGCAAATGCAAATGACATAGATAATGTTTCTATTTCTAAACCAGATAATTATAGTGGTGAGATTGACTTTAAAATTAATTTTCAAACTTTTGAAAATGATGGAAATGTAGGATCTTTGACTACAAAAGACGTAAAAATTTTAGTAACTCCAGAGATAGATGGAAGGGTTAATAATACTGAAAGTCAAGATGAAGATACACTACAAGTTCTAAATTTTGATTTTGATAAAAAAGGTGATTCTAATGAATCTCTTCTAGAACTTCAAATAGATTTAGATAGTGTTGATGCAGGTGTAACACTTTACCTTGATGGTGTAGAAATTACAGTAAATGGTTGGGTAGATGTAACAGGAGTTATAACAGCAAAAATTCCTGCTGATTTGGATTCTGATTATGAATTTGCTATTAGATACAAATCTTTAGATAGTACAAATGATTCTTCTTCTTATATTGATACTTCAAAAGGTGATAATACTTATGATGATACTAGTAATTCATGGACAAATGATATTTATCATGTTACAGTAAATGCTGTGACTGATGCAGCAACATCTTCTATTGTTACAATAGTGGATAATGATCTAATGGATGATATTTCTGTAACGGAAGATGTATTTAATGGATTTACTTTAACAGTAGATAAAACAAATGTAGCTTTTGAAGTACCATTTGAACTTGATCCTGATGATATGCCAAGTGAAGGACCTAATGGGGCAGACGATGATGGAAGTGAAACAATTGTAAGCATTGCTATTTCAGGTGTTCCTGAAGGTGTAATTGTAGTTGGTGGAACTTATGAAGGTGACATGTTATCAATAGACAGTGGAGTTAAAACAATTATAAATTCAGGTAAATGGACTTTGCCAATAAATGATGCTATTTTAAATGAAAATGGGACATTAAATAATATAGAGTTTTTAGTTAATGGGAAAGTTGTAAACTTTAATAATGTTACAACACAGGGGCCAATTACAATTCTTGCAAGTCATCAAGATGGAAGTTCTTCAACTTTATTTAATTCAGAAACCTTTACTTTTAACGTAAGTCCAAACTTTGATGGAACTGGTGGAGAATCATCTAATCCAATGGATTTATCTTTAACTTCAAATACAGTTCAGCTTAGAGAAGATACATTATTTACTTTAGATTCTTTAGTAACTGCGAATGATGGAAGTACAAGCGGTGATAGTTCTAACTTTGCTATCTTAATCTCAGAACTTCCCAATGCTTATGAAATTACAGGTACAACAGAAACAACAACTTTAAATGGAGTAGTATATTATGTAGCGTATGGAAGTGGAGATGTAGATAATGTAAATGATCTTTTATCATCTATTGGAATAACTCCAAAAGAAAATGAAAATACATTAATAATTGAAAAAGTTGAGTTCAATATAGAAATAATAACGTATAGCAGTGAACAAAATCAAAATAGTTACTTTACAAATAGTTTTGATGCTGAGTTAGCACCTATTTCAGATATAACTACTATAGATATTTCAGGAACTGATGTTGATGAAAGTACTACACCAGTTGCTCAAACAATTAGAATAGACTTAAGTAATACGGCAGATGCAAATAACGTTATTATAAAAGATGAGAAAGTATATGTTAAATTTGAAGAAATTATAATAGATGTTCCAACAGGTGATTTTGGGCTTCTAAAAGATTTAAATGGAACTATATATCAAATGGATGGCACTTGGTATTCATTTGATAATATTACAGATTTAAATACAGATTTAGTATTTACATATACTCCTGCCTCTAATCATTATGGTAGTTTAAAAATCACTTCAAAAATTGAAACAAAAGAAGATCCAAATGCTCAAACTGATCAAAATGGAGATGATTATACAACAGACTTTGTAGAGTCAATCCAAGAAAAAACTATAACTGTAAAACCAGTAAATGATGGTATTACAGTATCTGTTATTTCCTCCTCTGGCCTTGAAGATGGTATGACTGAGATTAAACTTGATACTGTTGTAAGTGATGAAAGTGAAACTATCTCAAGTATTGCTCTTGAGAATATACCTCATAATTATATCGTTTATTACGGAAATGATGCAAATAATGTAGTTGAATCAACAACTTTAGTTTTAACAGGAATTGATGCTAATGGAAAATATATTTATACTGTATCAATACCTTTAAATTCAAATGGAACAATACCTGACTATATTGGAGTAACAGCACCAATTGAAGATAGAACAGGTCCAGATGTAGATATCTCAGATGCTAAGTTAGTTATTGTAAGTGGTGATGGAGGAACAGGTAATATACAAACTATTGATAATATAAATATTACATGGGCAGCAGTTGCAGATGGCCTTGTTAATATGGATCCTTCTGATGCTGTAGGAAATGAATATAGTGATATACAAATAAATGTTAATGCAAATGCAAAAGATGTTGATGGTTCTGAAACATTTATTATGACATTAAAAGGTTTAGGTGCAGATGCTACATTTAAAGAAGATGGTATAAATATTTTATCTGTAGTTTATGATGAAGTAAGTGATATATATACAATAAGCAATATCTCATATGATAATATTAATTCTATTACATTTATGCAACAAGAATTTACAGGTGATGTTGATGTAACTCTACAAAGTATTGAATCAAGTAATGGTGATTTATCCCCTATTAGTTCTGGTACATTTAACGCTACTGTTTTGGAAGTACCTATAAATAATACTCTTGCTATTTTGAATGATACTAATATTGACTTTACAAACCTTAGCGCTACAGTTGATAATAATGATACTTTAAATTCAAATGTAAATAATACTCATGATGATTTTTCTTTAGAAGATATTGAAAGTATTAATAATACTGATAATAATCTTTTACCTGTTACAGATAGTGAAAATAATGAGAATATTGATCCAGAATCTGCTATTTCCAATGAAACAATTGATACATATTCAAATTCAGATTCAGATTCAAGTATAACTCTAAAAGTAGATGAAGATATTAATGCGTTAATATTATAAAAAAAGGGTTTATCCTTTTTTTATTTTAATTCTATTTTTTTGTAATTTCAATAAATATTTTAAGAACTTTTAAAATACTTTCTTCTTTCATTTTATTTGAATAAGTACTTAGAATTTCTCTTGGCATACAAATAGCACCTAAGTTTGTTAATTGACTTCTCATAGCATTTACTACATTGTAACCATTTGCTCCAGAATGAGTGGCTAATTGTATGTATTTCAAAGAAAATACTTTTCTGAAATCATCACTTGCTCTTGAAATCCAAGCTATAACATTTGTTAATACAGGAGGAATAGAATAATTATACTCAGGACTTACAATTATGTAAGCTTTGCTTTCTTCAAGAATTTTCATTAATTCAAGAATCTGTTTTGGAATTCCATCTATTGTTTCTTTTCTTGAATCATACAAAGGTAAATTTATTTCAACTAAATTTATTATTTGACTTTTTTCATTTAAATCATTTAAATGAGTTTGAATACTTTCTGCTAAATTCATATTCTCATTTAACGAAGATACTAATATTGTATACATAATTATTTTCCTCCAATTTAGATATTTTTATTTCTCTAATATGCCTTCTATTTCTACATATAGTTTAATTTTATCAGCAACTATTGCACCACCTGTTTCTAAAAGATCATTCCATTTTAATTTAAAATCTTTTCTCGATATTTTGCCTTCAAGTGCTATTCCTACTCTTGTATTTCCCCAAGGGTCTACAACTAAACCATTATTCTCAAAATCCATAACAATGTTTTTTGTAATTCCGTGAATTGTGATTTTTCCATAAGCTTTATCATTTTTTATTTGATTTAAAGTATATTTAATTAGTGGAAATTTTTTTGCATCAAAAAAGTCTTTAGATTTTAGATGTTTATCTCTTTTTAAATTATCAGTATCTATTGAAGACACTTTAATAATTCCTTTTAGAGATTTTAATTTATTAGTTTTTTCATCATAAACAAATGAACCAGAAAAGTCAGTAAATTCACCTCTAACATTAGAAATTAACATGTGTTTTACTTTAAAAGATACATTGGAATGATCTATATCCAGATTATATTTTCCTGCAAACAGTGAGCTTGATAATAGTAAAGCAGCTAAAGTTAGTTTTATTTTATTATTCATTTTATGCCTTTGTTACTAATTAGTAATATATGTTAAAAAAAGTTTATTGTTTATAAACTTTTTTTAGTAAATCAAATAAAGTATCTAATTCTTTAGCATCTAAAACTTCCATATAAGATTTAATATTTTGTGAATGAGAGGGAAAAAGTTCTAACATTTTATTTTTGCCTTTAGAGCTTAAAGATAAAATACTAGCTCGTTTGTCTTTTTCATCACAAATAGATGTTATAAAACCATCTCTTTTTAAATTTTTCACAACTACAGTAGTATTACCCGGTGTACTTAAAGTAAGTTTTGTAATTGAACTTATATTTAGATCTCCTCTATGATAAAGTACTTCTAATACTTTAAACTGATTAAACGTAAGCTGATGTTTTTTAAAGTACTGAAGTTCATTCGCTGAAAACTTACTAAATGTTTTAAATAACTGCATCCAAGTTTTCATAGCTTTATCTGTTCTTTTTCCGTAAGATATTAAACTTTCATTACTCATTAAAACTCCTTAGGAATAGTATAGTACTAACTAGTACTAATGTCAAGAGATTTGTTTACTCTAAACTTAAAAATCTTTTAACCTTATGCTAATATTAAATTAGATAAAATAACACGATTTGCTATGAGAGAAAAGGAAAAGTATATGTTATTAACACCAGGACCAACACCTGTTCCAGAATTTGTAAGAGTTGCTATGAGCGATGTTACTATGCATCATAGAACTCCTGAATTTGAAAAAATATTTGCGGAAACTAGATCTTTATTATTAGAAATATTAGATATGCCAGAAGCCGTAATGATTGCTTCAAGTGGTACGGGAGCTATGGAAGCCTGTGTTACTAACTTATGTCATAAAAAAGCTTTAACAATTAACTCAGGAAAATTTGGTGAAAGATTTGGAAAAATATGTGATGCTTTTTCAATCCCTTTTGCTGAAATTAAAAATGAATGGAATACTCCTATAAATGTAAATGAAGTACTTGAGCTTATTAAAAATGACTCTGAAATTGATGCCATTTTTGTTCAAGTATGTGAAAGTGCTGGAGGATTACGGCATCCTGTTGAAGAGTTAGCAAAAGAAGTTAAAAAACTAAATAAAAATATTACAATTATTGCTGATGGTATTACTGCTGTGGGTGTTGAAAAAGTTGACACTACAAATATTGATGCTTTAATTACAGGTAGTCAAAAAGCTCTAATGTTACCACCTGGATTATCAATGATTGGTTTTTCAAATGAAGCAGTTTTAAAAATAAATAAAAAACCAAAAGGTTATTATTTAAATTTGAGTGTTGAAATTAAAAAACAAAAAAATAATACAACAGCATATACAGCTGCAACTACACTAATTATTGGATTAAAAGAGATTCTATCTCATATTAAGAATAATGGTGGATTTGACGCTTTATATGAAAAAACAGCTTTAAGAGCAAAAGCTACAAGAAGTGCACTAGAGGCAATTTCTTGTAAGATTTATCCAAAAGTATCTGCAAATGCTATGACTACTATTTATACAGAAAGATCTAATGAAATTAGAAAAATTCTTAAAAATAAGTATAATGTAAATATTGCAGGTGGACAAGATCATCTTAAAGGTAATATTTTTAGAATTAATCATATGGGATTAGTTGAAGATTACGAAGCTACTTGGGTTATTAATGCAATTGAATTAGCTTTAGACGAATTAGATATTAGAAAATTTGATGGAACTGCTTCTAGAGTATTTTCAGAAACTATGTTTAAAGGATAATCTTGGTTTTAGAACATGAAATTCCAAAAGGTTCAAGACTTTATTTTGGGAAAACAGCAAAATTAAAAAGAGAAATAGAAAATAAATTAGCTTCTTTATTAGATGAAAATGGATTTGAAGAAATAGTTACACCTAACTTTTCTTATTCTCAACATCAAAGTATTGAAGATAATAAAAAACTTATTACTTTCTCAGATACTCAGAATCAGAATCTTGCATTAAGAGCAGATTCAACTCTTGATGTAGTAAGAATTATTACAAAAAGATTAGGTAGAACAACAAAACATACAAAATGGTTTTATGTTCAACCAATATTCACTTATTCTTCAAATGAAGATTACCAAATTGGTTGTGAGTGGATAAATCATGATAATATTGAAGATATTTTAAATTTAACAGCAAAAATATTAAAAGAATTAGATGTTTCGCCAATTTTACAATTGTCAAACATTAATATTCCTCTTTTGGTGTCTAAAGAGTTAGATATAAATATTAATTTATTTAAAAATGGTGAAATTGCTGAACTTATGTCTTTAGATGTGCAATGGTTAAATGATTTAATTAAAGTACAACATATAAGTGATTTAGAAAATGTAATTAAAGTTGTTCCTTCTTCAATTAAACTTGAATTAGAAAAACTATTAAGTACAGCAAATAATTGTGAATATAAAAATATAGTATTAGCTCCTTTATATCATGGATCATTAAAATATTATGATGATGTATATTACAGAGTAATACAAGACAACTTAACAATTTGTAAAGGTGGAAGATATAGTGCAGATGGAATAAGCTCACTTGGTTTCGCATTTTATACAGATAGTTTAATAAAATTATTAGAGGATTAGAAGAAATGAAAGCAGATTTAATAGTAGGTATCCAATGGGGTGACGAAGGTAAAGGTAAGATGGTTGACATGCTTGCTCAAAAGTATGATATGGTATGTAGAAGCCAAGGTGGTCACAATGCAGGACATACAATTTGGGTTGATGGTGTAAGATATGCTTTACATTTAATTCCATCAGGAGTTTTAAATCCTAAAGCAATTAATATTATTGGTAATGGTGTAGTTGTTGCTCCTGAAGCAATTATTAAAGAAATGGAACAATTTTCAGATCTTGAAGGAAGATTATTTATTTCTGACAAAGCTCATTTAAATTTACCATACCACTCATTAATTGATCAAGCAAAAGAGAGATTAAAAGGTGATAAAGCTATTGGAACTACTGGAAAAGGAATCGGACCTGCTTATGCTGAGAAAATTTCTAGAACAGGATTCAGAGTTGGTGAATTATTAAACCCTGAAAAATTATCTAAAAGTATTTTAGAATACTTCGAACAAAGTAGATCAATTTTTGATGCATTAGAAATTGTTACTCCTTGTGAAGAAGAATTATTAGCTGAACTTAATGAATATAAAAGAGTTTTAGCTCCATATATTGCTAATACTACTAACATGGTATGGAAAGCTTTAGATGAAGATAAAAAGATTTTATTAGAAGGTGCTCAAGGTACTTTACTTGATATTGATCATGGAACTTACCCTTATGTAACTTCATCTTCAACTGTAAGTGCTGGTGCTTGTACGGGTTTAGGAATTGCTCCTAGAGATATCGGTATTGTAACTGGTATTGTTAAAGCATATACTACAAGAGTTGGAAATGGTCCTTTCCCTTCTGAAGATTTTACAGAAGAAGGTCAAAAAATTGCTGATATCGGTAAAGAAGTTGGTGTTACTACAGGTCGTGGTAGAAGATGTGGTTGGTTTGATGCTATTGCCGTTAAACACGCTGTAAGATTAAATGGTTGTGATCAACTATCTTTAATGAAACTAGATGTATTAGATGGTTTTCCAAGAATCAAAGTTTGTGTAGCTTATGATTTAGATGGTGAAAGAATTGATTATATGCCTTCAGATTTAGAAAATGTTAAACCAATTTACGAAGAATTCGCTGGTTGGGATAAAGTTGAAGGTGTTAGATCTTATGACGCATTACCAGAAAATGCTAAAGCATATATTGAAAAAATCGAAGAGTTAACTGGTGTTAGAGTTGGAATTATTTCAACATCACCTGAAAGAGACGATACTATAATCAGAGGATAAATTATGAGAATGAAATACCACCACACGCCATATGTAGCTAGAAGAATCTCTAGAGATTTAGCTACATGCGAGTTCGTTGAAGTTAGAAAAACAAAAGATGAAATTACTGTTGAAATCGAAAAGATTTTAGTTGCAGATCTTGAAAAAGAACATGATTTAGATGAAAAAGTAAATGACATCTTAGATGAACAAGAAGATAATATTGAATTCTATAATGCAGATTATAGACAGCTTTTTTGGATGACTAAAAAAAGAATGGCAAATGAGCATGGTGTTATTTTAAATAATGAAGATAGATTTACAGATATCGCCCATCAAATCTTAGATTATTTATGGGAAGAAGATTATATTCATTATACAGTTACAGATAATAAAATAAAAAATGTTATTTTTGCATCAATCGATGAATTTTTAAAAGGTTTTGAAGAAGCTGACAGTGATGTTCATGTGAAAATTAAATCTTATAAAAGAAAATTAATTCCTGGAACAGAAGATTATGATTTAGTCTTTGCAAGACTTTACGAAGAAGAGTTAATTAAAAGAGGATTATTATAGAATGCAAAAAGTTTGGATATATTTAGAAAACGGTACATTTTTAGAAGCGAATTCATTTGGTGCTCAAGGTACATCTGTTGGTGAAATTGTATTCAATACTTCATTAACTGGTTACCAAGAGATTATTACTGATCCTTCTTATGCAGGACAGTTTATCACTTTTACAATGCCAGAAATTGGTAATGTTGGAGTAAATGAAGATGATATGGAAAGTTCAAAAGCACATTGTAAAGGTGTGTTAGTACGAAACTATCATCATGAACATTCAAACTTTAGAGCGACAAGTGATTTAGATGCTTTATTAAAAAAACATAATGTTTTAGGTATTTGTGATATTGATACAAGATACTTAACTAAAACTATTAGAAATGAAGGGGCTATGATGATGATAGCTTCTACTGAAATTGATAATGTAGATGAATTAAAACTATTATTAACTGCTACTCCTAGAATTGAAGATATTAATTATATTAAAGAAGTATCTACAAAAACTGCTTATGTACATAAGTTAGGAGCTTGGGATCATGAGAAACTAGCTTACAACAAAGCTATGATGTCTGATAAAAAGATTGTAGTAATTGATTTTGGTGTAAAAAGAAATATCTTAAATGAATTAGTTGAATCTGGTTTAGAAGTTGAAGTTATACCTTCAGACTTTAAAGCTTCTGATTTAATCAAAAGATTTGAAGCTAAAGAAATTGGTGGAGTATTTTTATCAAATGGTCCGGGTGATCCCTTAACACTAGTTGATGAAGTAGGTGAAGTTAAAAAACTAATAGCTACTAATATTCCAATTTTTGCTATTTGTTTAGGTCATCAAATGTTATCAATTGCTCATGGATATGATACATATAAACTTAAATTTGGACAACATGGTGGAAATCATCCTGTTGGAAATAAAAAAGGTACAGTAGAAATTACTGCACAAAATCATAACTATAATGTTCCTGATAATATTATAGAGATTGCTGAAATTACTCATAAAAACTTATTTGATAATACTATTGAAGGTGTTTCTTATAATGATAAAGAGATTTTCTCTGTACAGCATCATCCAGAAGCTAGTCCAGGTCCACATGAATCAAAATATATTTTCCAAGAATTCGCTGACATTGTAAAATAATTAATCTTTTTTGTTCAATTTATTTATGAAATTGGACAAGAAGATAAGTAAATTATAATATCAAGTACTAATTATAAAGTAATAAAATGTCAAAAATTTATAAACCTAATGAAATATTATTTCAAGTAATGAAAGAAAATAATTTTTCTTTTTTTCATAAAAGTAAAAAACAGTTAATTATTTCTTCTATAATGAAAAAGATTAAAAGAGTTTTTAGACCTAATAAGTAGTTTAGAATTTGTAGATTAATATAAAAAAAAGGGAAAGAGTTTTACTCTTTCCCTTTTTTTATTTATAGCTTTGTTTTAAAGAATATAAGTCGCATATAAATAATATGTTCCAGCTGAACAGATACCTGCGAATAGACCTGCTAATAGATCGTCTCCCATTACTCCCCATCCACCTTTTACATCTCTGTCAATTTTTCCAATAAGAGAAGGTTTCCAAATATCAAATAATCTAAAGTATACAAAACATAGTCCTGCCATAATATAGAAGTTTTCATCATTGATTCCAGCAACACAAAGTGCTAACCACATTCCTGCAAGTTCATCAATTACAATTTCTTTACCATCATGTCTTCCAACTTCTTTTTCATAAATATCAATTTGTTTTACAGCAATTGCTGTAATTAAAAGTGATAATAAAAGTAATGTTGTAGTATCAATAATTTGTAAAAGTAAAAGAGCCATAACTAAAGCTAATAAACTTCCTACAGTTCCAGGCGCTTTAGGTGAAAGTCCTGAATAAAATAAAGTTAAAAATAGTTTTCTCATTTTTTAGCCTGCTTCTTTTTTTCAATTCCAAGTTTTTTTCTTTTTTCCCATAAAGATTTTCTTGAAATTCCTAGTTTTTTTGATAACTCAGTATCTGGATAATTGTTTTGGAAAGTTAAAACCATAAGTTTTACATATTCATTTATTGTCATAATATTATTATTCATAATATTCATATTACTTTGCATACAAGATATTCTTGAATAAGGAAAGTTATCTTCTTTTTCAAGTGAGCAAATAATAGCTTTTTTACCTTCTAAAAGAGTATTTAAATTCTCTTTAGATGATTTTTTAAGAACTTGATAGTCAGTTATGTATAAAAGCTCTTTAGTGCATTTAGCTAGGTCTTTTTGCCATGTAGGAGTATCATTTAAAGAAATGAATTTAATTGATAAATCAAATTTTCTAGATATCTCAAAAACTATTTTATCTGACATAGCAGATGAGTTAGTTTCTATTAAAAGTGGAAAATCATGAGTTAATTGAATATTTGAAATATTTACATCTTTAAAAGAAAATTCTAAATATGCTCTCATTGTTGCTAATTCTTTTTTAACACTTTGCCATTCTTTATAATGATAAATCTTTCTAACTAATTCATCCATTATAAAAGGTTTCATAATATAATCTTTTGCACCTTCTTTAATTGGATCAGTAACTGTTTCATCTGAGATATAAGATACAAGTAATAATATAATTGCATGTTCTTTATATTTTCTAATAATTTCTTTACATTGTGAAGAAGGAAGTGATGTTGATAATAAAACAATATCATATTCTTTGTCTAAACTTACATTAGCAGATTCTAAAAAATCACATGAATGTCCATCATCAAGTAGTCTTGATACTATTTTTTGTGCTAAATAAACTTCGTTTTCTATAATTAAAATATTCATATTTTCTTCCAGTCATAATATTTTAAAGTTGCAGTACTTAAAACTGTAACTCCTTCTTTTCTTCCTACAAAACCCATTTCTTCAGCTGTTGTTGCTTTTATATTTATAAATTGGGGTTCTAGCTCTAATAGTTCTGACATTTTAAATTTAATGTCTAGTTTATGTGGATTAATTTTTGGTATTTGAGCCAATATTGTTAAATCAATATTAATTATTTCATATCCAACAGATTTGATAAAATCCACAATAAATTTTAATAATTCTTTTGAATCTGCATTTTTATACTTAGAATCAGTATCTGGAAAAAACTCACCAATATCGCCAGCACCACAAGCACCTAAAAGTGCATCAATTACTGAGTGAATTAAAACATCACCATCGCTATGTGCTTTAAAACCATAATCACAAGGTATTTCAACTCCACCTAAGAACATTTTTTTATTAGCTTCGAAAGCGTGAATATCAATACCAGATCCTATAAAAGTGTTAGTTGAGGGTGCTTTAAAATATTCAAATTCATTTAAATCTTCTAAAAAAGTAATCTTTTTACTTTTTGGTGAACCTTGAATATATTTAATATTTTGATTGATATTTTTAATAGCAGATGAGTCATCTGTAAATTCTATTTCTGATTCTAATGCTTTTTTTAAGATTTTTGTATTTGATAATTGTGGTGTTTGAATTAGTTTTACATTATCTCTATTAATAGTTTTTTCATTGTAAATTACAGTATCATTTACATTTAAAATAGGAACTATGCAAGAGGCATCTGCTCTATTTTTAATTAAGTCTAAAATTACACTTTCAGGAATTCCTGCTCTTGCAACATCAGTAACCATTACAAATTCACTTGTAACTTGAGATAATGAGTTTTTCATTGATTCTTGTCTTGTTGAGCCACCTTCTACAAATGTAATATTTCCAGAAAAGTTTTTCATATAAGAGAGTTCATTTTTATGAGAAGTTACAATTATTTTATCAAAATTATAATATGATGATATTCTTTTTGTAACATTTAACCACAATGGTTCATTTTCTATTCTTAACCATTGTTTTTTAACTCTATGTGCGAACCTAGAAGAGGTACCAGCACAAAGAACGATTAATGTAACATCAGCCAAATATTCTCCTTGTGTAAAAAAGTTACATATTATAGACTAATATTACTTATGATTGAGTTAATAATCTTGTGTATTTTTTCTCTTTATTGTATCAATCGCACTTTCTAAAGCTTCTATATCAAGTCCAAATTCTTTAGATTTCATTAGGGCTTTTTCAATGTTTTTATCAGATAAAGGTGCTGTTATATCAGATAATATTTTAACAATTTCCAATACTTGTACTTTTTTCTTAAATTCTTCTGGTGCTTTATCTGAATTACCTACAAATCCAATTGATAAAACTAAATTATCACTTAGTTTCCAATGCTTGAATATTTTAGAAGTAATACTTGCACAAGAATATGATACTAGTTCTTTTTCAAGCTCTACAATATCTCTCCCCTCTGCTACACCTTTTTCAAACTCTTCTTCTTTTCCAAGTTCAAATAATAAATCTGAAATAATAAATTTACCAGTTTCTTGCAAAAAGGCAGGAAGTAAAAGTTCTTCTTTTAATTCAAAGTCTTCTGCACCTAACCATAAAGAAACAATTGATGATGATAAATTACACGAATCTAAAAAATCATCAATACTTGCACCATATGATTTAAGATCTGTTTTAATTAAGTCTTGTACAACTGAACCTAAAGCTATAGAAATTGTAAAATTTACTCCAAGTAAGTTAATTGCGCGACCTGGTGTTTCAACAGCTGATCTAAAACCAAACATTGCCGAATTAGCAACTCTTAATAAAGAAGTAATAATAAGTGGATCTTGTTCAATTATTTTTAATAAATCTAAAGGTTCTTTTTCTGCTTGTACTCTAAATTGCTCAATTTGAATTACACTTTTAGGCAATGGTGGTAAAGAGTCAATTTTTTCAATTAATAAATCATTCATTAAATAGGTCCTTATAATATATGCTAAATTTTTTCACATTATATAATAAACTTACTTTGTTTGACTATGTAAGTTTTTATTTTATACAAAATAATTAAGTTATAATTGTTATTAACAAAAAAGGATAATAAAATGTCAGAATTCTCGGAATTAGCATGGAATGAAATTAATAATTCGATTTATGAAGATATTAAAGAGTTAAATTTTGTAAAAGAGTTAAGTGATGGGACTTTGGCAAAAGATAAATTTGAGTTTTATATTAAACAAGATAAATTATATTTAATAGAGTTTGCTAAAGTATTATCAATGATATCTGCAAAACTTAATAATATTGAAGATAGTAGTAAATTTTTAATGTACGCAAAAGATATGATGGATGTTGAAAGAGAATTACATAATGGTTTTATAAATCTTTTTGAGAATGAAGAAGATTTAAAAGCTTCTCCTTCTTGTTTATTATATACAGGATATTTACATTCAATATTAAATACTGCACCTTTATGTGTAATTGTAGCTTCAGTAGTACCTTGTTTTTGGATATATCAAGAAATTGGAAAACATATATTAAATACTCAGAATAAAAATAATAATATTTATCAAGAGTGGATTAATACTTATGCAAGTGAAGATTATGAAGATGTTGTAAAAGATATATTAACTATTTTGGATAAATTAGCTGATAAAGCTAATAAAGTAGAAAAAGAGGAGATGATAGAAGCTTTTAAAAAAGCATCTTCTTTAGAATGGATGTTTTGGGATAGCGCTTATAAATTAGAAGAATGGCCAATTTAAGTTTATTATTACTTTTTGGAATACGTAATTATTAATTTAAGAAAAACTTTTAAATTAAGGTCAAATAATTTTGACCTTATGTTATTATGTGAGTAAATTAAATGAATTTAATTAAGACTAAAATTATCCTAATTAAACTATAATAAAATAATTTCAAATAAGGACTTAATATGGCAAGTATTGCAGATATTAAAAAAGAGTTAGAAAATGTAATCTACCCAGGTTTTTCTAAATCAATCGTTGAGTTTGGTTTCTTAAAAGATGTGGTTTTAAAAGATGAATTTTCATGTATTGTGACTTTAGATATTACTTCTACTGCACAAGAAATTGAAGCGAAATTAAGACAAGATATTACTGCAAAACTTAGCAATATTGGTTTAAGATTTGTAGAAATTGTTCTTAGTAAACCAAAAGAACAAGTTCAAAAAAGTAATTCTCAAAGTGGTAGCAATATTGCACCTCAAATTAAAAACTTTATCATGGTATCATCTGGAAAAGGTGGAGTTGGTAAATCAACTACAACTGTAAACTTAGCAATTGCAGCAGCAATGCAGGGTAAAAGAGTTGGTATTCTTGATGCTGATATTTATGGACCAAATATTCCCCGTATGATGGGTTTACAAGGTCAAGAAGTTGAAGTTGTAGGAAATAAAGCTAAACCATTTAAAGCTTATGGTGTTGATGTTATGTCTATGGGTTCACTAATGGAAGAAGGACAAGCGCTAATCTGGAGAGGTGCTATGATTATGAAAGCAATTCAACAATTGCTTAGAGATATTCTGTGGGATGAATTAGATATCTTATTTATTGATATGCCACCAGGTACTGGTGATGCTCAATTAACTTTAGCACAAAGTGTACCTGTTACTTGTGGAATTAATGTAACAACTCCTCAACATGTAGCACTTGATGATTCAAGAAGATCTTTAAATATGTTTAAAAAACTTAATATTCCAATTGGTGGAATAGTTGAAAATATGAGTGGATTTATTTGTCCTTCATGTGAAACTGAATCAGATATATTTGGAAAAGGTACTTGTGAAGAGATTGCTTCTGAGTTTGATACTTTTGTATTAGGTACTTTACCAATTGAACCTGCTATTAGACTTGGTGGAGATAATGGTAAACCAATAGTTTTCTGTGAACCAAATTCTGTATCTGCTAAAAGATATATGATGGCTGCATCTAAACTATTAGCATTTGTTGATGAAGTTTCTGATAAAGCTGAGAATGCATCTATTCAACCAACAACTGCACCTGGGGTATCTGCTTGTTCAACATCTGCTGCTCCTAAAAAAGAAGCAGCAACTGCATCTTCTGGATGTTGTGGTGGTGGATCTAATCCTGGATCAGGTGAGCCTAAAACTGGCGGTGGCTGTGGTTGTAATTAATAGGCTGCAGGTGTAGCAAAATTTAAATTAATTCAATTAAGAAAAAAGCTTAGGTATTTATATCTAAGCTTTTTTTATGACAAAAATAAAGG
The DNA here is from genome assembly GCA_013215985.1 of Campylobacteraceae bacterium. GTDB lineage: Bacteria > Campylobacterota > Campylobacteria > Campylobacterales > Arcobacteraceae > NORP36. Next base: position 1,679 of record JABSOL010000007.1, on the reverse strand, counting down.
AAAAAATATGAACATTGAAAAAATAAATAAAGATATAAAACAATTCTCAAAAGATAGAGAATGGGATAAATTTCATAATCCAAAAAACCTTGTAATGGCTTTATCTGTTGAAAGCTCAGAATTATTAGAAATATACCAATGGTTAAATGAAAAAGATGCCTTAGATATTAAAGGCGAAAAACTAACACATGTAAAAGAAGAAATAGCAGATATTGCAATATATCTACTTCGTGTTTGTATGTCTTATGATATTGATTTAGAAGATGCCATAAACTCTAAAATGAAAAAAAATGCTTTAAAATACCCAATTCTGGATGAAGATGGTAATAAAATAGATTATTCTAAAAAGTTCTAGGATCTTATCCTAGACTAATTATAAATTCAGCTCCATATTCAGAAGTAATAACATTTATCTTTCCTTTAATATTATTTTCAATTATCATTTTACTCATATATAAACCTATTCCAGTTCCTTGAGATTTATGTTTTGTTGTAAAATATGGATCAAATATTTTATCTATAATATTTTTATCTATTCCTTTTGCATTATCTTTAATACTTATAAAATGTTTATTGTCTTTTGTATATATTGTAATATGAATTTGTGGTTTTACAATTTCTCTTAAAATTAATATATCTTTTGCATTAGAGATTATATTTAATAAAGCTTGTGAGAACTCATTTTTAAAAGCTAAAATTTTTATATCTTTATTTTCATATTCTGTAAAAACATTAATGTTTGAACTTTTTAATGTAGAGTCAATAATAAACAAAGCGGAATCAATAGCTTCTTTAATTAAAAAATCTTCTTTTTGTTTTTCTGGTTTAAAATAATCTCTAAAGTCTTCAATTGTTTTAGACATAAAATCAATAACTAAAGTAGAATCTTTTATTTTCTTATCAAATCTTTCTTTTGTTAATTTACCTTTTTCATTATATGCATCTAAATAAATAATACTTGCACTTAATTGCATTAAAGGTTGTCTCCATTGATGTGCAATATTAGCTATCATTTCACCCATCATGGCAAGTTTTGATTGTTGTATTAACATTTGTTGGTTTTTCTCTTTTTCTTTTTGTATGCAAAGCCTATGCTCAATTTCTTTATTAATTGTAAACTCAAGGTTTTTATTTATTTCTTTTAATAAGTTTTCATTTTTTGTTATTTTATTTATTAAAAAGTTAAAAAAGTAATTAACTATAATTGCTGCAAATATAAATAATAAAATTGAAACTATTAAAGAATTTTTAACTAAAGAGATATATCCTCTTTTTTCTTTTGTAACATCTAAAAAGAAAACAGCTTGAATATTCTTAGATAAATCAAATATTTTAGTTACATAAAATTTATTATCTAATTTAATTAAATCTTTTTGTTCACTTTTACAAGAAAGTAATAGTTTTGAAAAAGTATTGTTATTTAGAGAAGTATTTAAAAATATTTCTTTTGAAATCTGATTGTTTTTTTCATAATATATAAGTCCATTACTTTGATTATAATCTTTTATACTTTTTAATAATATTCTTGAATCTATAATAAATTCAATGTTTTTATTTTTTGATAATTGTTTAGAAAATCACGCAACAGAGGAAGAACCTTGTCCGGAGCTTCAACCAAAATTGAATGTTTCAGATTTTCAAGTATAACCAGTTCTGCATTGGGCAGTGCGTCCACAATA
>JABSOL010000087.1 GCA_013215985.1 Campylobacteraceae bacterium | reverse complement strand
AAAAATAAAATGATTAATTTCATATAAATCTCTCTTTTTTAATTTATTATACAATAATATAAATATTTATTTTTAATCTTTAATTATTCCTAAACTAAGCCAAACTTTTGAATCAATACTTTTTTCTACTTTATATTGTATTCTTAGAGATTATTGTTAATCTAAGTTTTGAATTATTCTTAGTTTTAAATTGAATCATTCCTTTAAGTCATCATTATTACAACTATTGCTAATGAGTGCAGTTTTACTTTGATCTATACGTTCACCAATTTCTAGATATTCTTTTAAACCATTAAAATAATATTTACCTTTAGTATAATAGATTTCTAATGTATTGGAATCTTTATTCTCTTTATAATAATATCTCCAATTAATTTTAGCTTTTTGCTGACCTTTATATAGCCAAACTTGATTCTTAATTCTTAAATTATTTTTATAATTAAAAAACTGCGTTCCATTAATAAAGTATCTGTTATTAAATAAATTATCACTTGAAGAATTTCCACAAGCTACAAAAAAAAATATCAATGAAAGTATTAGAATTGAATTTATTTTATACATATTATGTCATTAAATTACATTAAAATTATGATTAATAAATATTAGCAGAATTATTCTAAAATTAATAAAAACTTTTATGTTATAATCTTATTCGAATTAAATTCATTTTAAGGTTAGAAGTGACAAAACAAGAAAAATTAGAACAAAGAGAAAAACTTATTCTACATAATGCAAGAATTATTGTTAAAAAAGATGGAATATTTGACTTTAAAATGTCAGTTATTGCAAAAGCTGCAAAAATATCAATTGGAACTTTATATATTCATTTTCAAAGTAAAGAAGATTTAGTAATTGCTCTTGCTTGTGATGCAATAGAAGAAGTATCAAGATTTTTTACAGCCATTAATGATTTAAACTTCTCAAACAAAGAAAAACTATTAGCTTATACTTTTGCATCTTACGCAAGAAGAGAAAAAGAGAATTATGTATCTGAGATTGAACAAATAGTTACTAATGTATCAATTAGAAATAGAGCCTCAAAATATAGAAGTCTTTTATATGATAATTTATTAAATCAAACAACTAAAATAGTTGAAGAAACAATTATAAATTTAATAAAAGAAGAAAATGAAAAGATTAGAGAAAATGAAGATTTAATAAAAAAGAATCTTTTATTTGGTTTATGGTCTTTAAGTTTAGGATCTTTAAGCATTTTACAATTACATATTTTTGAATATGAAGAATTAAATATTCAGAATACTTTTGTTCAAAACTGTATATCTTTAATTAATACATATGAGTGGAATAATAAACTAAATGAATTACAAGCAATAATAGTAATTGAAAAAACAAAAATATTAATACAAAAGGAGATAAATTGTTAAAAAGCCTAAAATATATAAGTCTAATTTTTATATTTACAGCTTGTGCTGTTGGACCTAATTACAAGGTACCTAAACTTAAAACATTTGATACTTTAGATAAAGAATATAAAAGTTCATACAATAATTTAGAAGTTCATACTTGGTGGAAAAAATTTAATGACCCTACTTTAAATAAACTACTAAATATAGCAAAAGAGTCAAATTTAGATATTAAAACAGCTTATTTAAATATTAAAAAATCAAGACTTTCTTTAAATATGAGTGAAGATGATTTTTTACCAAATGCAGCAATTGGAGCCGGAGTTGGAAGAGGACAATTAAGTGAGAATTCAAATCCTCCTGGTATGGGAGGAATAAGTGCAAACAAGTTTCAAACTGGACTAAGTGTATCTTGGGAAATTGATTTATTTGGAAGAATACAAAGAACTGTAGAAGCTAAAAGCGCAAAACTACAAGCTGATACTTATATCTACCAAAATGTATTATTAACACTTAAAGCTGAAGTTATTACTACATATATTCAAATTAGAAACTTAGAAGATAGATTAAAAGTAGCAAGTAATAATATTCATATTCAAGAAGAGTTTTTTACTTTAACTAAAAATCTAAAAGATGCGGGGTCTGCTTCTAAACTAGATGTATTAAGAGCAAATACAAACCTACTTTTAACAAAAGCATACTTACCTTCATTTGAAGCTAATAAAAATGCTTTAATTCAAAAACTATCTTTTTTACTGAGTAAACCAGCAGATGAAATTAAAATAATTTTAGATAATAGTGAATCTTTTATTCCTTATATTAATGAAAACAATTTAAAGTTTTCTACAAATTTAATAAGACAAAGACCTGATATTAGAATTTCTGAGCGAAACTTAGCTGCACAAACTGCTTTAATTGGAGTTGCTAATTCTGCTTTATATCCAAATCTTACTTTAGGTGGATTTTTTGGTTTTGAATCATTTGAAGCCTCAACGATATTTGATGCAAAAAGTCAATTATGGAATATAGGCACATCTTTCTTGTTTCCTATTTTTAATAGAGGAAAAATTAAAAATGCTATAAAAGCAGAAGAGACTAAAGCAGAAATAGCATTTAATGAATATAAAAAATCTGTATTAAAAGCTGTATCTGAAGTTAATTCAAATATTTCTTTTTATAAAAATGAGAAAATTAAATATAATTTTTTAAAAGAAGCATATTCATTAAATGAAGAAAGTGTTCATTTAGCAAAATTAAGATACGAAAATTGATTATCATCATTTCAAGAAGTATTAGATTCACAAAGACAAGGTTTTTTAACAGATGATAAATTATCTCTTAGTAAAAGTGCTATTTCTTTATATTATGTGAAAATTAATAAAGCTTTAGGTGCTGGTTGGAAAGAAAAAAATCAAGACAATAAAAAGAAAGGTAAATAAATGAAAAAGAATATTTTATTTTTACTTATAACAACAATATTTTTTGTAGCTTGTAGTGAAAAAAAAGAAGATATGAAAAAAGAAGAACTAATAAGACCAGTTAAAATCTTACATGTTCAAGATATTTCTAAAACAAAAAGATATTTAGAATACCCAGGTGTTATTTATCCTTCGCAAAATACTATTATGGCTTTTGAAGTTCCAGGAACAATTAAAAAGTTTTATTTTAAAGTTGGTGATAAGATTTCCAAAGGTGATGTTTTAGCAAGATTAGATACTAGAAACTTTTTATCAAGTACAAGAGCTTCAAAAACTGCTATGAGAACTGCAAAAAAAGATTTACAAAGAGCTCAAAACTTAATCAAATCTGGTGCAATTTCTCAAAGAAACTTTGATAATGCAAAACTTGCATATGAGTCGAGAAAATCTTCTTATGAAATAGCAAACAAAGCATTAGATGATACAAAACTAATAGCTGACTTTTCAGGTGTACTAGCTAAAAAACTAGTTAGTGATTATGCTAGGATTTCTCCAAAACAAGGAATTTTAGTATTGCAAGATAATTCAAGTTTAGAAATTAAAATTGATATTCCTGAAAAAGATATGGTTAGAAGTAAAGGTGATTTAAATAATCTTAATAAAATTCTTAATGTAAAAGTATTTATTACAGCTTTAGAGAATAAAAAATATTCTGCTTTAATTAAAGAAGTATCTACCTCTGCTAATTTAGTTACAAGAACATTTGAAGCTACAATGATTATGAAAAACCCTGAAAATGAAACTGTTTTACCTGGAATGAGCGCAAAAGTAAGAGTAAGTAAAAAAATAGAAGATCATAATATTTATATAAACTCTAATTTAATTTTAAATGATGAAAATCATAAGTTTTATGTTTGGATTATGGATGAAAATTCGAAAGTTCAGAAAAGAGATGTAATTGTTGGAGATTTTGTAAAAAATAAAATTCTTATAAAAAGTGGTTTAAAAAATAATGATAAAATCATTATTTCTGGACTAGCCGTATTAAGTGAAAATATGAAAGTTAGAGAGTTAAAATAATGGATTTTTCAAGCTATTTTATAAAAAACAGAATATTTGCTTATGTTATTACTGTAGTTATTTTAGCTTTTGGATTTATTTCTTATGAAAAACTAGGAAAACTAGAAGATCCAGAATTTACTATTAAAGATGCATTAATTATAACTTCTTATCCAGGAGCATCTGCTCAAGAAGTTGAAGAAGAAGTAACAGATAAACTAGAAGAAGCCCTACAAAGACTAGGACAGTTAAAAAAACTAGTTTCTAAATCTAGCGCTGGTTTATCAATTATTACAGTATCAATTAAAGATAATTATAGAGCTAATAGATTACCTCAAGTTTGGGATGAAGTTAGAAGAAAAGTAGATTCTGTTCAAAATATTATGCCTCCTGGCGTTAATAAATCAATTGTAAAAGATGATTATGGTGATGTATTTGGAATGTTTTTAGCCATATATGGAAAAGAATATTCAAATAAAGAATTAAAAGATTATGTAGATATTCTAAAAAAAGAACTAATTTTAGTTAAAAATGTTGGAAAAGTTAATGTATTTTCTGATAGAAGAGAAATTATTTATATTGAATTAAATAGAGATAGATTAGCAAAACTTGGAATTAGTAAAAATGAAATCATTAGAGAACTTCAAAATAAAAACATTGTTACTAATGCAGGTAGCGTTAATGTAGGAAGTGAATATATTAGAATTAGACCAACAGGTTCACTGGACTCGGTTAAAGAATTTGAAAATATTATTATTAGAGGAAGATCTTCTAATGCTCAAATATTCTTAAAAGACATTGCAAGAATTAAAAGAGATTACCAAGAACCTCAAACATCTATTTTAACGTATGATGGTCACGAAGCAATAGGACTTGGAATTTCTACTGTAAAAGGGGGAAATGTACTTGATATGGGTCTAGCTTTAAATGCTAAACTAGAAGAACTTAAAGTAGATTTACCACTTGGCATGTATATTGGAATGATTTCTAATCAAGCAAAAAGTGTAGATATTTCTATTAGTACTTTTATTAATAATCTTCTTGCTGCTATATTTATTGTTGTTGCAGTTTTATTATTGTTTATGGGATTAAGATCAGGTTTAATTATTGGATTTGTATTAGTTCTAACTATTTTAGGTACTTTCATATTTATGTTAGCTATGGGTATTCAACTTGAAAGAATCTCACTTGGTGCTTTAATAATAGCATTAGGAATGTTAGTTGATAATGCAATTGTAATAATTGATGGAATGTTACTCAAAATACAAAAAGGAGATGGTAAAGAGTTTGCAGCTTCTGAGGTTATAAAACAAACATCAACTCCACTTTTTGCAGCTACTATTATTGCAATTATGGCATTTGGTGCAATTGGAACTTTAGATAATAATACAGGAGAATTTTGTAAATCATTATTTCAAGTTGTAGCTATTTCTTTATCTTTTTCTTGGATTACTGCTGTTACTATTACGCCTTTATTAGGTGTACAGTTTTTAAAAGCTGCTAATAAAGAAGATGCTAATAAAGAATTATTTACTGGAAAGTTTTATTCTATGTATTCTTCTTTTTTAAAGTTTTGTATAAATAAAAGATGGTTTGTAATTATTGCAGTTCTTGTTTTATTTGTATTTTCATTATCAAACTTTAAATATGTTAAAAAGAGTTTTTTCCCTGATTCTACAAGACCTCAAGTAATGATTGATTTCTGGATGCCACAGGGTACAAAAATAGAAACAACTGCTGATATTTTGGCAAGTATAAGAAAAGACATTCAAAAAGTTGAAGGTGTTAAACATATTACTTCAATTACAGGAAAAGGATCTTTACGATTTATTTTAACTTATGCTCCTCAAAAAGGAAATTCTGCTTATGGACAAATGTTAATTGATATTAAAGACTTTAAAGATCTTGATAAAACAATTCATATAATCGATAAATTAATTAAAAAAGATCATCCAAATATTAGATCATTTGGAAGAAAATTTGTTTTAGGACCAGGATCTGGTGGAAAATTACAGGTTAAGATTTTTGGAAAAGATGAAAATAAAATTAGATTTTATGAAAAAGAAGTAAATAAAATATTTAGTAATAATTCTTTAACAAAAGGTCTAAGATCAGATTGGAAAGAAAGAGTTAAAGTTATAAGACCTGTAATTTTAGATCAAGTTGCAAACTTAAATGGTATTTCAAGATCTGCAATTGCAAATGCTATTAGAGATACTTTTGAAGGACGAATGGTTGGAGTTTATAGAGAACATGAAACATTAATTCCTATTGTTTTAAGAGCCCAAGATAATGTAAGATCTGATATTAATTCTTTAAATAATATTCAAATATACTCTCCAGTTGCAAGAAAGAATATTCCTTTAAGACAAGTGATTAGTCATTTTGAGACAGTAAATGAAGATGATATTATATATAGATATAATAGACAAAAAGCTTTAACCGTTCATGCAGATGTACATGAAGGTGTTGCTAATGATTTATTATTTCAAGTAAAACCTTTAATTGATTCTATTAAACTAGAAGATGGTTATAGACTTGAATGGTATGGTGAATATAGAGATACTAAAAACTCTCAAGGCCCTATAATTAAATCATTGCCTATGTTTATATTAATTATGATTTTAATTAAAATTGCTTTATTTAATTCATTAAAAAAACCATTAATTATATGGTTAATTATTCCTTTTGCTCTAATTGGAGTTGTATGGGGATTATTAATTACAGACAAAGCTTTTGGTTTTATGTCTTTACTTGGTTTTTTATCCCTCTCAGGAATGTTAATTAAAAATGCAATTGTATTAATTGATGAAATAACTGTGTTAAATGAGCATCAAAATAAATCTTTAGAAGACTCTATTTTAGAAGCTGGAATGAGCAGACTAAGACCAGTTGCTATGGCTGCACTTACAACTGCGCTAGGAATGATTCCTTTAATATTTGATGCATTCTTTGGTTCAATGGCAGTATCAATTGTATTTGGACTTATGGTGGCTACTGTATTGATTGTAATTATGGTTCCAGTTTTATATGCTATTTTTTTTAAAGCCGGAAAATACGTTTAATATATATTTGAAGTTTTTGTTAAATTTAACAAAAACTTTCAAGTATACTATTTCTAATAATCCTTATAACTTCATTTTCGATTAATAATAATTATATAAATTATTATTTAACTTCAATTAACTTTTTTACTGATATACTTTTTTATTCAAGTATAGGAAAAAGAAATGAAAAAATTAAAATCGGTATATATTATGCTAATAATCTTATTTATTCCAAATTATTTATTAGCTGTTGAAAAAAGCATTGATCAAATTATTGATCAATTTTTTACAGATTATTTAGGATGGTTTGCTAGTGCAATATTTTTTGGAATAGAAGTAGAAGATGGTGTTACTTTTCCAATAATTGTGGGATGGTTGTTTTTAGCTGCAATTGTATTTACAATTTATTTTGGTTTTGTGCAGTTTACAAGTTTTAAATTATCACTTGATATAGTTTCAGGGAAATATACAGATCCAAATGAAAAAGTTAAAGGTGAAGTATCACATTTTCAGGCTTTAACAACAGCATTATCAGGAACAGTTGGTCTTGGTAATATTGCAGGTGTTGGAGCAGCTTTAGCAATTGGTGGCCCAGGTGCAACATTTTGGATGATATTATGTGGTTTATTAGGAATGGCTTCAAAATTTACTGAGTGTACATTAGGTGTTAAATATAGAAATGAACATGCAGATGGAACTGTATCTGGTGGTCCAATGTATTATTTATCTAAAGCATTTAAAGATAAAGGTTATGTAAATATTGGTAAATTTTTAGCTGTATCTTTTGCAGTTATGACAATACTTGGAGCTATGGGTGGCGGAAATATGTTTCAAGGAAATCAAGCAAATGCAATGATTGTACAAACTTTTGGAATTGCAGCTGGTTATGGTTGGGTTACTGGAATTATAATGGCTATTCTTGTAGCTTCTGTAATTATTGGAGGAATGCCTTCAATTGCAGCAGTAACTTCAAGATTAGTTCCTATTATGGCCTTTACTTATATAACAATGTCTTTAGTAGTATTAATTACTCATTATGATCAAATAGGCTCTGCCATATACTTGATATTTGAAGGTGCATTTACAGGAGCTGGTGTTGCTGGTGGGTTTATTGGTGCTTTAATTCAAGGTTTAAAAAGAGCAACGTTTTCAAATGAAGCGGGTGTTGGTTCAGCTGCAATTGCACATTCTGCTGTTAAAACAAAAGAACCTGTTACTGAAGGTTTAGTTTCATTACTTGAACCATTTATTGATACAGTTATTATTTGTACTATGACTGCTTTAGTTATTACAATTTCAGGAATGAATACAGGTTCTTTATCAGGAGTTAATTTAACAGCAGCAGCTTTTACTGAAACATCAAGTGTTTTTGAATATTTATTAACTATTGTAGTTGTTTTATTTGCTTTCTCTACTATGATTTCTTGGTCTTATTATGGTTTAAAAGCTTGGACTTATTTATTTGGTGAAGGCAAAATAATAGAATTAGTATACAAAGCAATATTTTGTGTATTTGTTGTAATTGGCTCAAGTATTAGTTTCTCTGCTGTAATTGATTTCTCTGATGCTGCCATTTTTGCTATGTCTATATTTAATATTATTGGTTTATATTATTTAATGCCAATAGTTAAAAAAGAATTAGAATCTTTCTTAGCAAGAGTTAAATCAGGCGAAATAAAAAAATATAAATAAAAATAAACTAGCTAAATTTTTTAGCTAGTTTAAATATAAAATTTAATTAAATATTATTATGATATTATTCTATAAATACTCATAAGGATATTTTTTGCAAAATAGACTAATTAACGATACAATCTATAATCATATAGAATATACAAAACTTGAAGATAAAATACTACAAACTAAAATTTTAAATAGACTACAGTTTATTACACAAAATGCTCTTGCATATTTTTCTTTTCCGTCAATTACAACTAAAAGATTTATTCATTCTCTAGGAACTATGCATTTAGTTTCATATATGTTTAAAAATGCATTATTAAATGCACATAACCCTACTAAGAATGAATTTTTAAAAGATTTAAAAAATACTATAAATCAAATAATTGAAGATGAAAACTTAGACATTTCAATTGGAGATGGTTATTCATTTTTTCAAAACAAAGCTTTATACCAATTTTCAATTCCTTCAAAATCAAAAAGTCAGAAAAATACTTATATTATAATTTTACAAGCTTTAAGATTAGTTGGTTTATTACATGATGTAGGACATCTTCCTTTTTCTCATCAAGTTGAAAATGCTTTAAAAAAAGTATATTTAAAAAGCAAAGGTACATCTTTAAAAGAAAAAGAGTTTAAAGATATTTATGAAGAAGTAACTGAAAACTCAAAAGAAGTATTACACGAAGCAATAGGAAATAAACTTGTTGATATTTTATTTGAAGAAGAGTTAAAAAATGAAAAAGCTTCAAATAAAGATTATTTAAAACTAATTCATATTTTAGTAAAACTAATTTTAGATGAAAAAACATTTAATAACTTTGATTTTAAAGTATTACATAATTTAGTAAGTGGAACTGTTGATGCTGATAGATTAGATTATATAAATAGAGATATGTTAGCTTCTGGTTATATTGGAGCTGCTAATGACCATATTAGAATCACAAAAAATACTGTTTTAGTAAAAAGTAAAAATAAATATGAAGTTTGTTTTTTTGATTCTGGATTAATAGATATTGAACATATGTTAGAAATGAGATTTAATTTATATAAAAAAGTGATTTACTCTTCTGATATTGCTAAAACAGATGCTTTATTGGAAAATGTTGTTTTTTACATTTCAAATGAATATTTTAAAAATGATAAAGAATATTCTGATATATCAGAAAATATTTCTATGCTTTGGAAGTTTCATCAAGAAAAAGATGTAAGTAAAAAACTTGATATTATTTCTATGCTAGATGAAAACTGGCTAATTTCTTTACTTAAAAAAGAGTATTTTAATATTAAAAATAAAGAAGCTTTATCACAAGATGAAAATAAATATCTTTTATGTTTTGAAGAAATCTTATTTGGAAAAAGAGCTTTTACTTCTTCTTGGAAAAATTTAAATGAATTTTATAAAACTTTAGACTTCTCAATTCAAGATAGATATAAATTTAGAGAAAGTTTTGGATATATCACTCCGTTAAGACGAAATAGACTAGAAAATGCATTAGATGCATTTATTGTAAAATATGAAAGTAAAAATACCTTTTTATCTTATCAAATAGTGTCATTTTCTTTAGGTGTAGATGAAGCATTTAGGCTTTATGATGGTGAAGATTTAATACCTTTAGATGAAGTATCAACTTTAAGAAAAAGATTAAAACAATCAATGAGAAATACTGTTCCTTTTTTCATTTATATAAATAAAAAAACAATAAATAAAAAAATGAAAAGTGAATTAAAACAAATATTATTAGATATTTTCATATAAATGAAAAAAATCTTATTTGTAATAATTCTATTAATAATAGGAATCTTTACGTATAAAGAAGTATCTATATTCTTAAAAATAGATACTTGTTTAGATTTAGGTGGATCATTTGATTATTCCACTAATCAATGTATAAAATATAATTAATATTTTTACTCATTCATCTATATATTATTTCTAGCTTTTATATATTCATACATAAAAAAGC
>JABSOL010000086.1 GCA_013215985.1 Campylobacteraceae bacterium | reverse complement strand
TAGTTATTTTATGATTTTTTGATAATAGATTTTAAGTTGTAGAGTAAGTATTAATATTTTAAGTATCTATTTATAAAGGAGTTAACTCCTTTATAAATAATTTAAATTAATCCTAATTTATTAATAAATAAGATAATTACCGCGATTGGAATAAAATACTTAACTAATGAATACCATACATTAAATACTATTATAGATGTATGTTGTAAAAATTTCTCTTCCAGAATTTTTTTATCAACATAGAATCCAATAAATACACAAGTAAGTAAAGCACCTAAAGGCATTAAGATTGAAGATGAAATAAAGTCCATCCAGTCAAATGCATTCTTTCCAAAGAATGTTAAAGTCTCTCCCCATGAATCAGACATTGATAATAATGCAATAATTCCTAAAGAATAAAATGTAGACCCAGCTATTATTGTAGCTTTTTGTCTTGTCATTTTAAATCTTTCAATAAAGAATAATAATGATGGTTCAATCATTGATACAGCAGATGTGATTCCAGCAAATACAAGTGCCACAAAAAATGAAATAGCAATAAATTGCCCTAAGAAACCCCATCCAGAGAAAATAACAGGTAATGAAATAAATACTAATCCCGGACCAGCAGCACTAGGCGATCCTGCTTCAAAAAGGAAAGTAAAGATGATTAATCCTGAGATTAAAGCAACCATAGTATCAATTAAAGCAACTGACATAGATGTTTTAACAAAGTTTGCATCTTTTGGTAAAGAAGCAGAATAAGTAATCATAGTACCAGTAGCTAGTGATAAAGTAAAGAATGCCTGACCTAAAGCCGCCAATAAAGCATGTTCATCAATTTTACTCCAATCAGGAACAAACATAAATGATACTGCTTTTGAAAATGAATCTAAAGAAATAGAATATAGTAATAATCCAAATAAAATTATTGCTAATAAAGGCATTAGAATTAGATTTACTTTTTCAATACCATCTTTGATTCCTTTTAATACAATGAAAATTACAGTACCAGCTATTAAAGTATGATAAAATAATTGTGTTCCGATATCTTTTGTTAAAGCTCCAAATGTAGCTCCTGCAGCAGATGCTTCAGTAGGTAATGATGAAAATGAAGAAACAACATAATTTAATATCCATCCTAAAACGACAGAATAAAAAGATAATATTAGCAAACCAGCAAGAATCATAAATCCAGCAAACTTCCAGTTTGGATTTTTTGAATTAGACATTTTAACAAATGATGTAGCCACATCAGATTCGCCAGTTTGTCCTATTAATGATTCCGCAATAAATACACCTAAACCAACAAAAACAATTGCTAATAAATAAACAATAACAAATGCTCCTCCTCCAAACTCACCTGTAATATATGGAAATTTCCAGATATTACCTAGTCCAACAGCTGAGCCAGCAGCTGCAAGAATAAAACCTATTCGTGTAAACTTATTCAATTAAGACTCCTTTAATTATTAAGTGAAATTATCTTAATACATAAAAATGATATTTTAATGATAATAACAATAAATTATTCTAGCTTATTTTTATTAAAAGAAAAAGAATTAAATATCCAAAAAAATTATATCTGCCATATTTTTATCATTTTTTATAACTATACTTCAGAATATAAAAGAAGGAATATTTATGGAAAAGCAAATATCTATATCTGAAATAGGCAAATTTTTAAAAGATGGAATGACAATTTCTATTGGTGGTTTTATGGGATGTGGAAATGCGCATTTACTTATAGATGAAATATTAAAAACTAATGTTAAAAACTTAACTTTAATTGCAACAGATACAGCAAGAGATGGTTTTGGTATTGGTAAACTAATTGATGCAAGAAGAATCACAAAACTATATGCTTCTCATATAGGTACAAATAAAGAAACTCAAAAACAAGTTATTGAAGGTTTTATTGATTTAGAACTAGTACCTCAAGGCACTTTAGCTGAAAGAATTAGAGCAGCTTCAGCAGGACTTGGTGGAATTTTAACGCAAACTGGTTTAGGAACAGAAGTTCAAGAAGGAAAAGAAATTCTTAAAATAAATGGAAAAGATTATATTTTAGAACTTCCTCTTCATATAGATATTGCTTTTATAAAAGCTCATAAAGCTGATAAAGCTGGAAACTTAATTTATAAAGGTTCTACAAGAAACTTTAATGTTCCAATGGCAGGTGCTGCAAAAATATCAATTGCTCAAGTTGATGAGATTGTTGAAAATGGTGAATTAGACCCTAACTTTATTCATACACCATTTGTATTTATTAATCATATTATAAAGGCTTAAAATGGATGCAAAACAAATTATTGCACAAAGAGTTGCAAAAGAATTTAAAGATGGAGATTTTATAAATCTTGGAATTGGTTTACCTACTATGGCTGTTGATTATATACAAAAAGACATTTCTATTAATTTACACTCAGAGAATGGATTTGCAGGTATTTGGGATAAAGCAAATGAAGAAAATTCAGATGATGATGTAGTTGATGCAGGTGGATCAAATGTAATCTTACGAAAAGGTGGTTTATTTTTTGACTCGCTTACTTCGTTTGAAATAATAAGAGGTGGACACTTAGATATGACTGTTTTAGGAGCCCTTGAAGTTGACCAAAATGGAAATTTAGCTAATTGGAAAATACCAGGAAAACTTTTACCAGGAATGGGTGGAGCTATGGATTTAGTAAATGGAGCTAAAAAAGTTATCATTTCTATGTTACATACAGCAAAAGGTAAAGCTAAAATATTAGAAAATTGTACTCTTCCTTTAACTGGTAAAAATGTAGTAGATATGATAATTACTGAATTATGTGTTTTTGAATTTAAAAATGGAAAACTTTATTTAACAGAAGTTAATGAAGGCGTAAGTCTAGAACAAATCAAAAAATTAACTCCTGCTTCTTATGAAGTAGATTTAAAAAAGGATTAATATGAGAGTATTTATAGTAGAAGCAAAAAGAAGCGCAATTGGGTCTTACTTAGGTTCTTTAAAAAATATTACTCCTGGAAAACTAGCAGGTGAAGTTATTAAAGACTTAAGTAAAAACATTGATACAAAGATTGTAGATGAAGTAATTGTTGGAAATATTTTAAGTGCTGGTCAAAAACAAGGAATAGGAAGACAGGCTTCAATATATGGTGGATTAGGCGAAAAAACTGTAGCTTATTCTATTAATATGTTATGTGGTTCTGGAATGAAAGCAGTTATGAATGCAGTTTCACAAATAAAAGCACGCGAAGCTGATGTAATTATTGCAGGTGGAGTTGAAAATATGTCATCTGCACCTTATTTACTTAGTTCACAAAGTAGAACTGGTTTAAGACTAGGAGATAATACAATTGTTGATTCAATGGTAAGTGATGCATTAACTGATGCTTTTGGTTCATATCATATGGGAATTACTGCTGAAAACATAGCAAATAAATATAATATTTCAAAAGAAGAACAAGATATATTTGCAATAAATTCTCAAAAAAAAGCAATTATTGCAGATGACTTAAATAAATTTGAAGATGAAATAACACCTATTTTAATTAAAAATAGAAAAGATGAATTTATTTTTAAAAAAGATGAATTTATTAATAGAAAAACTACTATAGAAAAACTAGGAAAACTAAAAGCTGCTTTTAAAAAAGAAGGAACGGTTAGTGCAGGAAATTCATCAGGAATAAACGATGGAGCTAGTTTTACACTAATTGTTTCAGAAGATGCACTTAAAAAATATAATTTAACAGCACTAGCAGAAATAGTAGATTCTACACAAGTTGGAATAGATCCAAATTTCATGGGATTATCACCTGCTTTTGCAATTAAAAAACTATTAGAAAAAAACAGTATGAATCTTGATGACATTGATATTTTAGAAATTAATGAAGCTTTTGCTGCTCAAAGTATTGGTGTATTAAAAATATTAAAAGAAGAATACAACATAAATGATGAATATATTCAAAAGAAAGTTAACATCAATGGTGGTGCAATTGCATTAGGACATCCAGTAGGTGCAAGTGGAAATAGAATTATTGTATCTCTTGTACATGAAATGTTAAAACAAAAATCAGAATATGGTCTTGCTTCATTATGTATTGGTGGTGGTTTAGGAACAGCAATATTGTTAAAAAAAGTTTAATTATTATGATAAACTTTATAAAATAAAATAATGAGTTAATATGAACAATAATAATTTAACAAAAGAACTTAATTTAGAAGATGTATTATTAGATACTTTACCTAATCCTGTTTATTATAAAGATACGAAAGGAAGATTTATTCGTTGTAATAAAGCTTTTGCTAATTTAGTAAACGCTTCAAAAGAAGAAATTATTGGTAAAGTAGCTTATGAATATTTTCCTAAAGATGTTGCAGATAGACATAAAGATATAGATAAAAAAATTATTGAAACTTTAGGGAAAAATGAAGATGAAGTGATATTCCCTACTCTAAATAATGAAATAAAATATTATATATTAAATAAAGCAGTTTATCTTAATAACGATGGTGATATTGGTGGTATTGTATGTATTATGAATGATATCACTCAGAGTATGAAAGACAAAAACTTACTTATTCAACAAAGTAAATTTGCTGAAATGGGTGAAATGATAGCATCTGTAGCACATCAATGGAATGAACCTTTAGTCGAATTATCAGCTCAAATTCAAAGAATACAAATTTATTATGATATGAATAATATTGATAAAAAGAAAGTATCAGATTTTGTAAATGATTCAATGATTCAAATTAAATATATGTCAGATACTTTATTTGATTTTAGAAGTTTTTTAAAACCATCAACAGTTAAAGAAGAGTTTTATCTTAATAAAGCAATAGATGAAATATTTGAAATAGTTGGTAAACAAATTTTCTACTTTAATATTGATGTTAATTTTGAATACAAAAATAATAATGATATTAAAATATATGCTTATGAAAATGAATTAAAACAAGTTTTATTAAATTTAATTAATAATGCTAAGAATAAAATAAATAGTTTAGAAGAGAATATAGGATTTAGAGGACTTATCTCAATAAATACTTACAAAGATGAAGATTATATTCATATAGATGTAAAAGATAATGCTGGCTCAATTCCTGAAGAAATTATAAATCACATATTTGAACCATTTTTTACTACAAAAGCTAATGGAACAGGTTTTGGTTTATATATGGCAAAAATTATAATCGAAGATAAAATGTCAGGAAGTATATCTGTTAAAAACGAAGAACAAAATGTTCTATTTTCAATAAAAATACCTATTAGGAATAAATAATGAAGATTTTATTACTAGAAGATAATAAAACATTAAATGAAACAATAAAATTAAAATTTGAATTAAATAATTATCAAGTTGAAACATTTACCGATGGTCAAGAGGCTTATGATAATATTACAAATGGTTATTCTTGTTTTATTTTAGATATTAATGTGCCAAATGTTGATGGAATAAAAATTCTTAAAAAAATAAGAGAATATTATGAGAATATACCTGTTCTTATAATATCTGCAAGTGTTGAACTTGAACTTATTAAAGAATCATATGCATTTGGATGTAACGATTATTTAAAAAAACCTTTTTTTATAGATGAATTGGAAATTAAAGTTGATAGATTATGTAAAGTTTCAAATAAAATAATTACATTTGATACAAATTGTCATTTTAATTTTAAAGAATGCTTAATAATTATTGAGGATAATAAGATTTCACTAACTCAAAAAGAAAATTTATTAATTAATCTATTTCTTATGAATAAAAACGAATTAATTTCTTATGATACTATCCAAAACTATGTATGGGAAGGTGAATATACATCTTTAGATGCAATTAGAACATTAGTGAGAAGACTAAGAAAAAAACTTACAAAACCATATATTAAATCATCTTCAAAAAGAGGTTATTTTTTCATTTTAAATAAATAATTATTACTTGCTTTTGTCTTAAATAACATGTAATATTCTATTGATTAAACAAAATCTATGTATTATATAGTTAATATACATAATTATAATCTAGGAGATACAATGAATCAAAAATATAAACAAATAGTTCTTTCTGTGGCATTAGCCTGTGGTCTTACAACTTTAAATGCGATTGATAAAAAAGTAGAAGATTTTAAACTTTCAATCTTTCATTTAAATGATATTCATTCACATATTACTAGTGAGAGTATGAGTTTTAAAATTGATGGTGTAAAAACATATATGCCAGTTGGTGGATACGCCAGAGTTTACAATAAATTAAATGCTTTAAAAAAAGAAAAACCAAATTCTTTAATTTTAAATGCTGGTGATACTTTTCAGGGTACACTATTTTATTCTCTATTTAAAGGTAAAGCGGATGCGGCTGCTTTAAATTTAATTCCATGGGATGCTTATGCTTTAGGTAATCATGAATTTGATGATGGAGATGAAGCCTTAGCTAAGTTCTTAGATTTATTAAATGATGATATTTCTATTATTGCTGCAAACGTAAATCCTTTAAAAAATAATATTTTATATAATAAATGGTCTCCTTATGTTATTAAAGAAGTAAATGGTGAGAAAATCGGAATTATTGGAATTGATATAGTTGGTAAAACTGTTAAATCTTCTAATCCAAGTAAAGAAATCATATTTACTAATGAAACAAAAACTGCTCAAAAATACATTAATGAATTAGAAAAACTAGGTGTTAATAAAATTATTTTACTTACTCACCAAGGTTTTGATAAAGATGTATCAATGGCAAAAGAACTTACAGGTGTTGATATTATTGTAGGTGGTGATTCACATTCACTTCTTGGTGATTTCTCAAATCTAGGTTTAAAAAGTACAGAGGCAGAATATCCTAAAAAAGTATTATCAAAAGATAATAAACAAGTATGTGTAGTTCAAGCTTGGGAATATGCACATTTAGTAGGAGACTTTGATATTAATTTTAATAAAAAAGGTGAGGTTAAATCTTGTAGCGGAACTCCTGTTATTTTAGCAGGTGATACTTTTAAACAAAAAAATTCAGATGGTAAAAAAGTATTAGTTTCAAGTTCTGAAAAAACTAGAATTCTTAAATTTATTAAAAAATCAAATAATATTGAAATTATTAATGAAAATGAAAAAGCTTTAAAAATTGTTAAATCTTTTCAAGATAAAGTAGATGTAAAAAAAGCAGCTATCATTGGTTCTGCTGGTGAAGAATTAGGACATAATAGAATTCCTGGTGATACTTACGATACTATAAATACTTTAGCTTTAGGAAGTGATATAGCTTCTATTGTTGCAAAATCTTTTTATGATTTAAGTAATTTAGCTGATGCTTGTATCCAAAATGCTGGAGGAGTAAGAACTCCTATTCATAAAGGTGAAATTAATATGGGTGATGCATATACTCTTTTACCTTTCTCAAATACTTTATTTGAAATTCAAATGACAGGTACTGAAATCAAACAAGTTTTAGAAGATGCAATTACAAACATTAAAACTGGTGGATCAACTGGTTCATTCCCTTATGCATATGCTTTAAAATATGATGTAAATATGAATAAAGGAGATAATAATACTATTTCAAATCTAGAGATCAAAAATAGAAAAACTCAAAAATGGTCTAATCTAGATATGAAAAAAATGTATACAATTGTAACTAACTCTTATACAGCAAGAGGAAAAGATGGTTATCTTACATTCAAAAGTGTACAAGATAAAAGAGGACTTGGTGTTAATACTTATTTAGATTATGCTTTAAGTTTTGTTAAATATGTTGAACATAAAAAAGCTAATTCAGAAGAAGTAATGAAATTACCTGAATCTGATCATTCTATTAAAAGTTTTATTGGTATAAAAAAATAGTTATTTTGATATTGAATTAGATTTTTCTAATTCAATATCAAGCAAAAATACTAATTTAAACTTCCTGAAATCTTATCTAATAATATATTTTCCATTTTTATTCTTAATTTATCTAGTTCTCCACTTTGTTTCATTTTTGCTAAATGATCTTCTATTATAGGAACTAATAATTTATGTTTAACATTTAAATAGTGATATAATCTCTCTTTAGTAAGAGCATTGTCTAAAGAATGAATTTTATCTGATAGCTTTAATTTTTTAATCTGATATAAACCATTAAATTTTGCAGTTACAGCCAAATCAACTCTACCCAAATTTAATAATAACAATAAACTCTCATCACTTTTTACTTTAGAAATCTTTGTAGATTTATTTACAGATTTAGCTAAACCATCTTCTATATATTGAACACCTCTTACCATTCCAATTTTATACCCATTTAGAGAAGACCATTCTTTAATTTTAACCTTATGTTTAATTGAAAAAACTGTTCCTTCTAATTCTCTAATATGAGGAGAAAGTCTAATTAAAGTTGGAGATAAAGCTTGAATCTTCATAATTCTAATTACTTCACCATCTATAATTTCACCTTTTTGAGCCTCTTTTAATGCTCTTTTACCAGGCATTGAAATTATATTAACATTAATATTTAAACGCTTATATACTTCTTTTATAATCATAGCCCCAAGTTTATGATCTGGAACACCTTGTATTCTTACAAAAGTAAGACCATTATCTTGATAATATTTTAATATATTTTCCCTAGTTTCAGAAAAAAGAAAAGTATTTAAAAATAATATAACTAATAAACCTCTAAAAATGTTTTTCACATTAACTCCTAATTCTTTTTTTATATATGTTATTATAATAATATTAAAATATAATTAATATATAATTAAGTGTAAAAATATTGAAATAATGTTAAGTTTTCTAAAATAGTTATACATAATACCTATTCTACGGAATTATATGATTTTAATAATTTTATAATAATTACAGAACTATAATATCAAGGAATATTATTTTTAACTTAAACAATAAACTTTATTAATCTTACATTATTTAAGTTTATACTTATTTATTTTACAAAATTAAATTATTTTAAGGATAACAAATGAATTACAAAAAAATGTTTTTTCCTATTGGTGGAGGAGATGAATTAGAAGAGAGATTATATGGTGCTATGTTAGTTGCAAAACATTTTAATATTAATTTGGAAATATTAAAATGTGAAACTAATCCAAATAAGAAAATACTGCATTCAATACAATTACCAAATAAAATTCAAAAAGAAATAGAAAGTGTTTTAGAAAACAAAGAAATAGAAGAATATAAAGAATTTTATACTTTGTTTGAAAATATTGCGAATAATATTGATATAAAAATATCAACACAAGCAGAAGAAAATTCTGCTTCTGTTTATATTAATCGCAAAGAAGGTTATAGAAGTGAATTAGTAGCTAAATATTCAAAATATTGTGACCTTGTCATTGCAGCAGCCCCTCCTTCTGGTTTGCATACTCAAACATTTGATGCAGCATTAACAAAAAGTGGAAAAGCTGTTTTAATGATTCCCAGAAAATTAAAAAAGTTTTCTTGTGAGAATATCATTATTGGTTGGAATAATTCACCAGAAGCTTCAAGTGCTATAAATTTATCACTTAAACTCCTACAAGAAGCTAAAACTGTACATGTTATTTCTTCAGAAGAATATTTAGAAAATAAAAATGATATAAACTATTTACTTGATTATTTAAAAGATAAAGGAATTAACGCAAGCTATAAAATTGTTAAAACAACTAACACTCCAGGAGAGGCTTTGTTACAAGAAGCAATAAAAGGTAAGTTCGATTTAATTGTAGCAGGTGCTTATGGCCATAAACGTTTAAAAGAATTGATGTTTGGAGGAGCTAGTAAATATTTATTAACTCATTCATCTCTTCCAATTTTTATGTCAAAATAATTATATATTTAAATATTTATAATATATAAACTATTTTTTTAGGTAATAAACTTCTCTAGTTTATTACCTTTTTTATGACTTAAAAATATTAGAGTAATCTAAAATGATTATAAGTCTACTTCAAGGTAGTAATTAATATTTTTGTGATAGTATTTTAAATGAAAACAGAAAAGAACATTTATCCTTCTGGTGATTTTGGAATATGGATAATTATATATATTGAATTTATTACTTTTGGAGCTTTTTTTATTGGTTTCGCTATTTCAAGAATATTTGAACTTGAATTATTTAATGCTTCGCAGGAACTCTTAAATAAAAACTTAGGATTTATAAATACAATTATTTTAATAAGTTCTAGTTTTTTTGTAGCGATTGCTGTTAATTTGGTTAAAAATAATGAATCAAATAAAAAAGCTTCTTTATATCTTCTTATCTCAATTATTCTAGCAATATGTTTTTTACTTATTAAAATAATTGAATACAAAAATAAATATGCACAAGGCATAGATTTAAGTACAAATACTTTTTTTATGTTTTATTTCTTATTAACTATGTTCCATTCTTTACATGTTCTTTTTGGAATGATTATTTTGTTTAATTTATATAAAAATACATCAAATAATATTTATTCTTCTTCTAATTATTTAGGCTTAGAATCAGGTGCTTTATATTGGCATATGGTTGATCTTTTATGGATTATTATTTTTCCACTAATTTATATATTAAAATGAATATTACAATATTAATTTACATTTTTTTAATTCTATTATCTTTGTTAACTCTTTTTATTTCTTCAATAGATATAAACAAGGACTTATTTATATCTATTATTTTAATTACT
>JABSOL010000085.1 GCA_013215985.1 Campylobacteraceae bacterium | reverse complement strand
CCCCCGTTCAACTTATCTCCTGAACCAAACAAAATATGTAAAAACAAAAAAACAATAAAATAAATAACAAAAATATAAAAACAAATAGAAAAAAACAAATAATAATTAAAAACAAATAATAATTTAAAAAGATTATATATAAAAGCTTCTGGTGATGTTACTATGAAAGATAAAGAAGCCGATGGTTTTACTAATACAGAAGTAAAATATTTAACAAAATATATATTTAATGATTCTCATTTATTAAGTGTAAAAAATATTCAAAATATTCAGAATATGGAAAATGACATTTCTTTTGTAAAAATAAAGAAATAATTATTGAAAAAAATTAGAGAAGTTCAAGTATTTGATTATATTAAACTTCTATTTTTAGCTGCAATTTGGGCTGGAACTTTTATTTCTATTGAAATAGCTTTAAAATCGTATTCTTTTGTTTTTATTGCATTTTCTAGAATATTTATGGCCTCTTTATTTTTTCTTCCACTTATATACATTAAAAACTTATCTTTCCCAAAAGACTTTAAAACCTTAAAAATCTTATTTATTGTAGCTTTAGTAAATAATGTAATTCCTTTTTCTCTTGTTCCTTGGGGACAGCAGTATATATCTTCTAGCACAACATCAATTGTATTAGCAGTTGGTCCTTTTATTGCATTAATATTATCTCACTTTACTACAAAAGATGAAAAATTTACTTTTATGAAACTTTTAGGAGTAGGCTGTGCATTTTTTGGTATTGTTATTTTATTAGCAGATGGTCTAAGTAAGGATATATCAGGTTTTTATGGTCAATTGGCAATTTTGTTAGCTAGTTTTGGATATATATTATCAGGAATATTATTAAGAAAAGTATCTCATGTTTCTTCTATCGTTACTTCTTGTACTATGTTTATATTTGCAAGCATAATACTATTCCCATTTTTATTATTCTCAAATTCATTTTCTGAAATTAATATATTTAATGAATCCTTTTATTCTTTAATATTTTTAGCACTAATTCCAACAGCTTTTGCATCAGTATTAAGAATTGAAATAATTCAAAGTGTAGGTGTTCAATTTATGTCACAAGTAACATACTTTATACCTTTATTTACTATATTTTTTGCCTGGTTAATATTTGATGAAAAAGCTGATAGTATAATTTATATTTCTTTATTTTTTGTATTCTTAGGTTTATTTATTAGAAATAAGAACAAATAGATTATCTATTTGTTTCTTTATACCTAACATTTAACTCTCTTGAACAATAAACCTGTTTTTTTACCATTTGGTGAAAAGGTTCTAAAAATTTATTTAATTGATCTTCTTTAATATCTTCGATATTATGTTTATTTAATAATTCAAGAATACATAAAGTAGATTCCATTGTAGATAAACAGTACTCTGCTGGTTGTTCTTTAAAAATAAACTCAGATTTTTTTGTATGAGTAAAAGACATTTTTTGTAAATTGCTTAGATTCTTACTTAATCTTAAAATCTTTTTTGAACAAGGCCAAGTTGAATCAATTAAAAATAAAACTAGATGTTTTGAAGTATCTGGTTTTTCAATATTTAATTTTAAACTTTTTTCACCTGGATATAAAATATAACAATCATTATTTAGATTATCTAATAATTCATTTATTCTTTTATGATTAGTAAAATCAATTCCTATATGAATTTCGCAATTTTCTAATGATTCATTAGTAAAATGTCCTGTACCATTTTTAGTTTTTTTAAATTCTTTTGGATGCATTAAAATTACAAAAGTTGTGTTAGTCTTAATATTTGTAATATATTTACAAATACAACTATTTTTTGGTTTGTAACAAGTATAACATGTAGCTCTTTGTTCTAACAATTGTTTCCTTTTTTCGCAAGTATAGCAAATATTATACAAAATTCAAATAAATTTATAAGATGATAATAGTTCTTAATATTGTTTAAGTTTATTTCTGCTATTATAATAAAAAAAAGAGGGGTATTAATGAGTAACAATATATTTTTAAACAATAACACATATCTTAATAAAAATGAACTTATTTTAAATGTAAAAAATGATATTACCTTTAAAAAATTATTATGTACTGGCTCAAATGTTAATATTAAAATTGAGAATGGCTGGTGTTTATTATTTGAATTAGTTTCATCAAAAAGTCAAGATAAAATAAAAGATATTCTTAATTTTGGAGCAGATATAAATGCAAGAGATAATTCTGGTAAAAATGCTTTATACTGGGCAATTTACTATAAAAACTTAGAAGCTATTTCTATTTTAATAGAAAAAGGTATTTCTTCTATTGTTGATTCAAATACAAATTTACATGCTATGCATTATGCTGTATATAAAAACAATGCAAAAGTAATTAAAAAATTATTAAAAGAAGGTTTTAATGTTGACCAGTTAGATTTAACAAAATCAACTCCTTTAATGTATGCTTTGTTATATAATAAAAACAGAGTAATTGATTTTTTAATTGGTAATGGAGCTTGCCTTAATCATACTGATTCTTTAGGTAATTCTGTTAAAAGTTTAGTTAAAGATTTAAAAATAAAAGTAAATCTTGAAAAATAAAAAAATTTTCTTCAATATTTAGTAAAATCATATCAATACTTTGATATATTTATAAAAATAAATTTATAATTGGATTGATATGGATTTAAGTGCTTTACGAGAAGAATATACAAAATATGGTTTAGATAAAAAAGATTTAGATGAAAATCCTATTAAACAGTTTGAAACCTGGTTTAATCAAGCTATAGATGCTAAATTAGAAGAACCTAATGCAATGACCTTAGCAACTGTTGGAGAAGACTTAATGCCTTCTATACGAATAGTACTACTAAAACTGTTTTCCGAAGAAGGTTTTGTATTTTTCTCAAACTACAAAAGTTTAAAAGCTAAACAAATTGAACAAAACCCACAAGCAGCAATGCATTTTTCATATATGCCTTTAGAGCGTCAAATAAAGATTGAAGGTAAGATAGAAAAGATTTCTTCAAAAGAATCTTTAAAATACTTCTTATCAAGACCTAAGGGTAGTCAAATAGGTGCTTGGGTATCTCATCAAAGTGAAGTTATATCTTCACGCTCATTATTAGAAGCCAAATTTAATGAAATTAAAACAAAGTTTTTAAAAGGTGAAATCCCTTTTCCATCATTTTGGGGTGGATATATTTTAAAACCTGAAAAAATAGAGTTTTGGCAGGGTGGAAAAGATAGATTACATGATAGATTTGTTTATACTAAAATAAATAACATATGGAAAATTGATAGACTGGCTCCATAGAATATTATTTATTTCTACAGACCTTTAAATCAAACAATTAAAATCTTATTTATTCTTAGATTTTGCTTAAACTAAATATAAGAATTGTATAAGTATAATTATAAAAAAGGAGATTTTATGACTGGCGTAAATTTAGAACAGAATCCTTATGTAAAAGCTTTTACAAATAATATAAATGAAGCTTATTCAAAAGTTAAAGCTAATAATAGTGATGAGACGGAAAAAACTGAAGGTAAAAATGATTCAGCTTTTAAAGTTAATATTTCTAGTGAAAATGTTTTAAACTATTTAAATAGCAAAGCGATAGAGCATAGTAATTATAATTCAAATGCTCAAGGTTTATTAGATAAATTGTTATCTGGTAATACTGAAGCTTTAGATTTTTTATCAGGAAAAGATGCTTGGAATTCTAATCTAAAAGAAATAGGTTATGATGGTAAAGCTATTACTGAATTATCTTCTCACGAAGCAAAAGATCTTTTAGCTAAGGGTGGGTTTTTCTCTATAGATGAAACATCATTAAGAGTATCGTCTTTTGTAATTTCTTTATCTAATGATAACATTGATGCTTTACAAGAAAGTAGAAAAGGTATTGTTCAAGGTTTTAAAGAAGCTGAAAAAATGTGGGGTGGTGAACTTCCTGATATTTCGTATAAAACTCAAGAAAAAACTTTAGAATTTATTGATAAAAAAATAGCTGAATTAATTGATAAAAAGACAAAAGATGTTTTAGGATAATTTTATCCTAAAACTAAAGATTGAAAATTATTATTTTTCTCTTTCTTTTCTTTTAGCTTTCATTTTATTTAAAGCTAGTTCTCTCATATCTTCTGTAGTATCAGATTCATCCATTATTTCTAAACCTAATAGAGTTTCAATACAATCTTCTAGTGTAACTAAACCCTCAGTTTGATCATAATTATCTAATACTATAAACATATGTTCTTTTTTTGAAATAAAAGTATTCATAACTTTTGTTACTGGAATATTTTCATTTAAAGTAAATACAGGATGCATTATCTCTTCAATGCTAATATTTTTATCTCTAATTGCATGTTTAAATAGTTTTTTAGTTAAAACTACACCTACAATATTATCAATAGTTTCATCATAAACAGGAACCCTTGAGAATTTATAAGTTCGTTTATCTTCTAAAATATCTTTAATTATTGTATTTTTCTCAATTGCATACATAACAGATCTAGGAGTTAAAATATCTTTTACTTTTACATCATGTAATGTTAAAGTATTTTCAATAATATCTGATTCTAAATCTCCAATAATACCTTCTTCTTCACTTAATAAAGTAGAATGAATTAACTCTTCTCTAGAAATAGTATCAGAACTTTCATTTCCTTTTGAAATCTTTTTTGTTACAAATTGTGTAATCATGATTAAAGGATAAGTAATAAAAATGAAAAAACTAATTACTTTTGCTGCTGTTGGAGCTAATTGTTTCCAATATACTGCACCAATAGTTTTAGGTATGATTTCTGCAATAAATAAAATCATAAATGTTAATATAATTGTTACTGCTAATACATAATTAGAATTAGTCTGAAAAACACTTTGTGCTTGAATACCAATTGCAGTTGCGCCTAAAGTGTTTGCAAAAGTATTTAAAATAAGTATTGAAGCAATAGATTTATCAATATCAGTTTTAATTGTTTTTAACAATTTACCTGAAATAGGGTCTTTTTTTTCTAAAACAGAAATGTAAGCCATATTTGTTGATAATAAGATTGATTCAAGAATTGAGCATAAAAACGAGATTGTTAATACTAAGATAAAAAGTAGAACTAAAATATCCATGTATTCCTACTTTGTGTTAAAAATAATGCATGCCTCTGGGGAATGTCCAAGATTGTCTCCTATATAAAATTAATAAGTAATAATAGCACAAATAAATGAAATTAAAACTAAATATAATAGTTTTTTACTAAAGTATTTATAAAATTTGATAAATTATCTTAATTGATGTATACTAATAATATATATAATACTTTCAAGGAGGATATTATGGAATTTGGACTAATCGCAAAACTAGAACAACACCAATTTAATTCTATGAAAAAAACTCAGGTTGTAAATGAAACAAAACCTATACAAGCTTTAAAAAAAGAAATTGAGACTGAAAATTTAGATAATAAAGAGTTAAAAGAAAGTGGAACATCAAAAGTTTCTAAAGCTTTTAGTGAAAGTCTTAAAATATATCATGAAGTTTCTTTATCTAATACTATTTTTGGCTTTAATGAATCTTCAAAAGACTTTTTTGTTAAAGTATCAAGAGGTGAGTCTGAAAATAAATATCCTACTGACCAAATGATGAAATTAAAAGCTTATTTTATAGCTTTAGCAGACATAGAATCAGAAGTATCGTCTGAATCTTGATCTATAAAAGTAGCTTTATAAAGTTTATCTACTTTTTTTCGAGCCCAAGGCGTTTTTCTTATAAATTTTAAACTTGATTTTATAGATGGATCATGAATAAAACAGTCTATATCAACTCTATAGCTTAATTCATTCCATCCAAATTCTTCTTGTAATGCAATCAACATTTTCTCTAATGTCATGCCTTCCATTGGGTTTGTTTTCATATTATCTCTTTTCTTTTAATTTTATTGCTTTAATTCTTTTTCTAAATAATATCCAGTATAAGAATCTGTTTTTTTATGGTTTTTTGCAATATCTTCAGGTCTACCTTCAGCTATTATTCTACCACCTTTACTTCCACCTTCAGGTCCCATATCAATAACCCAATCAGAGTTTTTAACAACATCCAAATTATGTTCAATTACTAATACTGAGTTTCCTAAATCAACTAAATGGTGTAAAACTTTTGTTAATCTATCTACATCTGCGAAATGTAAACCAGTTGTAGGTTCATCTAAAATATATAAAGTATTACCTGTATCTTTTTTACTTAATTCTTTTGATAGTTTAATTCTTTGGGCTTCTCCACCTGAAAGTGTAACTGCATTTTGTCCTAAAGTAATATATCCTAAACCAACATCATTTAAAGTATGAAGTTTTGCATATATTTTTGGTATTTTTAAGAAAAATTCTAAAGCATCTTCTACACTCATGTTAAGAACATCAGAAATACTTTTACCTTTATATAAAATCTCTAGAGTTTGAGTATTATACCGTGCACCTAAACATTCATCACATTTAACCATAATATCTGGTAAGAAGTGCATTTCAATTTTAATCTCACCTTCACCTTGACATTTCTCACATCTACCACCTTTAACATTAAAAGAGAAACGACCAATTGCATAACCTCTTAATTGTGCTTCTTTTGTTTGTGAGAATAATAATCTTAGTTCATCCATTAAACCCGTATATGTTGCAGGATTAGATCGCGGAGTTCTACCTATTGGACTTTGATCTAAATAAATTACTTTATCTAATAATTCAAGTCCTGTAATTTCAACACCATCAACTTTATTAACTTTTCTAGCATTATTTAATAACTCTTTTGCAACAGGCAGTAAAGTTTGTAAAATTAATGAAGATTTTCCAGAACCAGATACTCCTGTAATTGCACATAAAGTTTTTAAAGGTATTTTTACATCTAAGTCAACTATATTATTAATATTTACATTTTTAATCTCAATAAATGTTTCGCAAGGTCTATCATGTTTATAGTCAATTTTTTTAGCACCTGATATATATTGAGCAGTTAAAGTTTTAGCTTTAAGCATTTGTTTATATGTACCATCAAATACTATATTTCCACCAAATTTACCAGCTTTTGGACCAATATCTACAATATAATCAGCAGCTTGAATTGTTTCTTTATCATGCTCAACTACAATTACAGTATTACCTTTTTCTTGTAAAGCTTTTAGTGTTTTAATAAGTTTATTTGTATCTCTTTCATGTAAACCAATTGAAGGTTCATCTAAAACATACAAAACTCCTGTTAAACCAGAACCAATTTGTGAAGCAACTCTAATTCTTTGAGCTTCTCCACCAGAAATTGTTCTAGCATCTCTTCCTAAAGTAATATAACCTAAACCTACATCAAATAAGAAATAAATTCGCTCTTGTACTTCTTTTAAAATTGGTTCTGAAATTAATGCTTCTTGTTCATTAAAATATTTAAAGTTATTTTTATCTTGAAAAAATGCATGTGAATCTTCAATTGGAATTGAAATGATGTCTGATATTGATTTATTTGCAACTTTTACAGCTAAAGAAGCAGCTCTTAATCTATGTCCATTACATTCAGAACAAGTTTTTTCAGTCATATATTCTGATAATTCTTTTTCTTCTTTTATCATAGAATAAGCTATTTTTACAATACCTTCCCACTTACGTGTAAGTTTATGACTTTTCCAAGTAAATTTACAATCTTCAAATCCACCATGATAAATAGCTTTTTTCTGATGTTCTTCTAAAGAACCAAAAGGAACTGTAATATCAATTTCAGCAGCTTCACAAAATGCTAATAACATTTTAAAATAATAACCTTTGTTAAATCCATAAATAACTTTTATTGCGCCTTTTTCAATTGTTAAATCATCATTAATGATTTTTTTCATATCAAGGGCATATCTAATTCCTAAACCATCACAAGAGCTACAAGCACCTTTTGGTGAGTTAAAAGAAAAAGATAAAGGTTCTAAGGGTTCAAAAGAAATTTTACAATCAAAACATGCCATATGCTCAGAATAATGATGATGTTTTTCTACCCCTAATTCTTCATGGTTCATAATTTCGATTTCTAATTCACCAAAACTCTCTTTTAAACCTTTTTCAACATCTTGGGCAATTCTTTGTCTGTTCTCTTCTTTAACGCCAACTCTATCTATTACAACTTTAATTATATGCATTTTAGTTTTTGCTAAATCAATATCTTCATCAAGTCTAACCATTACACCATCAATCATGGCTCTTACATAACCTTTAGCTCTTAAAGATTCAAGTAAATCAACAAAAGTACCTTTTTTTCTGTTAATTAAAGGAGCTAAAATTATTAGTTTTGCACCCTCTGGTAATGTTAGAACTTCTTCAATAACATCAGATGCGCTCATTTCAGAAATAGGTTTTGAACATTTATGACAGTGTTGAGTTCCTACTCTTGCATATTATAATCTTAAATAATCATATACTTCAGTAATAGTTCCAACAGTAGACCTAGGGTTTTTTGAAGTTGTTTTTTGATCAATTGCAATTGCAGGAGTTAGTCCTTCAATTCTTTCAACATCAGGTTTGGCAATTTTTCCTAAAAATTGTCTTGCATATGATGATAAAGACTCTATATATCGCCTTTGACCTTCTGCATATAATGTATCAAAAGCTAAAGTTGATTTTCCAGAACCAGATAAACCTGTAAAAACAATTAGTTTGTTTTTAGGTATTTCTAAATTAATGTTTTTTAAGTTATTTTGTTTTGCGTTTACTATTTTAATTGTATTTTTCATTACCATTCCATTGCGAAAATAAGATATGAGTATAGCATAATTAAATCAATGAAATATTAAATAATAAATATTCTATACCTTTACCTTTAATTTAAAATAATTATATAAATTATCTAATAAGGAAGGTTTTATGTAAATTGGAATAAAATTTATTTAACGATAAAAATTATCCTGAAGGAATATTATGAAAAAGATTATGACAACAAGTGCTGGTAATAAAATAGCTGATAACCAGAACTCACAAACAGCTGGGGAATTTGGTCCTATATTGATGCAAGATTATCAATTACTTGAAAAACTAGCTCATCAAAATAGAGAAAGAATTCCTGAAAGAGCTGTTCACGCTAAAGGTTCAGGTGCATTTGGAGAATTAGAAATCACAGAAGATATTTCAAAATATACAAAAGCTAATATTTTTAAAAAAGGCGAAAAAACAAGATTACTTCTTAGATTTTCAACAGTTGCAGGAGAAGCAGGTGCAGCTGATGCAGAAAGGGACGTAAGAGGTTTTGCATTAAAATTTTATACAAAAGAAGGGAATTGGGATTTAGTTGGAAATAATACACCTGTATTTTTTATAAGAGATCCATTAAAATTCCCTGATTTTATACATACTCAAAAAAGACACCCACAAAGTAATTTAAGATCAAATACTGCTGCCTGGGATTTTTGGTCTTTAAGTCCTGAATCTTTACATCAAGTTACAATTCTTATGTCAGATAGAGGGATTCCAAAAAGTTACAGACATATAAATGGATATGGTTCTCATACTTATAGTTTAATTAATGATAAGAACGAAAGATTCTGGGTTAAATTTCATTTTAAAACTCAACAAGGTATAGAAACTTTAACAAATAAAGAAGCTGCGCTAATTGTTGCGAATGATAGAGAAAGTAATCAAAGAGATTTATTCGAAAATATTGAAAATAAAAACTTTCCAAAATGGAATTTGAAAATTCAAATTATGACAAATGAAGAAGCTAAAAACTTTGAATTCTCAGCTTTTGATTTAACAAAAGTTTGGCCACACAAAGATTTCCCATTAATTGATGTAGGTGTATTAACATTAAATGAAAATCCTAAAAACTATTTTAATGATATTGAACAAGCTTCTTTTTCACCTTCAAATGTAGTTCCTGGAATTTCTTTTTCACCTGATAAAATGCTTCAAGCTAGAATTTTCTCTTATCCTGATGCTCATAGATATAGAATAGGTACACATTATGAGTCTTTACCAGTAAATAGACCTATAGTTGATGTTAATACTTATCATACAGCAGGTTCAATGAATCACGAAACTTCAAAAGTAAATGATGCTTATTATGAACCTAATAGTTTTGGAGGCTTTGTTGAAGATAATTCTTTATCTGAACCTTCTCTGCCTTTAGACGGAGATAGCAATAGATATGATCATAATAAAAATAATGATAACTTTGTTCAGCCAAGAAATTTATTTAATTTAATGAGTTCTTATCAAAAAGAACAACTGTTTTCAAATATAAAAGATGCAATGGATGGTGTTCCAGAAGAAATCATTAATAGACAATTAGCTTTATTTGAAAAAATATCTTCTGAATATGCACAAGGTGTTAAAAAAGCCTTAAATTTATAGGAGTTAATTATGTTAAATATAAGTATGGAAGAAGAAAATAGATATGCGCAGTTACAAGTTTTTGCACTTGATTTTACAAGATCAGGAAAAGTTGATGATTTAGAAAAAATGATAAATGCAGGTTTAAATGTTAATTTGTGTGATCATAAAGGAAATACATTATTAATGTTAGCTTCTTATAATAATCAAGAAAAGATACTTAAATTACTTATTTCTAAAAATGCAAAAGTCGATCAAAAAAATGATAGAGGACAAACACCCTTAGCAGGTGTTTGTTTTAAAGGTTATTTAAATATTGTAAAAATATTAATAAAAGCAGGTGCCGATAAAAATGCAGATAATGGTTTAGGACTTACTCCTATAAAGTTTGCCTCATTATTTGGGAATAAAGAGATATTTCTTTATTTAGAAGATAAAAACAAAAAAAACAAAATATTTGAGTATATTATGAATCTAAATCACACAATAAAGTCTTTTTTCAATAAATAAAATAAAAAATATTAAATTATCAATTATTATATAAATACTTCATAATAATAATAAATTTAAATTCTAATGGTTTAGGACTTACTCCTATAAAGTTTGC
>JABSOL010000084.1 GCA_013215985.1 Campylobacteraceae bacterium | reverse complement strand
AGAATATAAAAATGTAATTAAAGTTTTAGACTTATTACAAAAATACGATTTAAATAATTTAGCTTTAATTACAAAAAAAGAGAAATAAAAAAAACTATTTTATTTTCTTA
Organism: Campylobacteraceae bacterium; assembly: GCA_013215985.1. GTDB lineage: Bacteria > Campylobacterota > Campylobacteria > Campylobacterales > Arcobacteraceae > NORP36. Next base: position 11,147 of record JABSOL010000084.1, on the reverse strand, counting down.
GTTTATTTTATTAAATTTACTTTTGAGCTTCTAATATTAATTCATTAATAATAAAACCACGTTTATCATTACCTTCATTGTTTCTCATTCAGGAATACAAGTATATTCAATTCCATCTTTTTTTCTTATAATACAAGATGAAGTAGCAGTTAAGACATCATTTTTTAAAGCTATCAAAGTTTTAGTATTTTGATCTACATTCTATAAAACTACAATAAGTAATAAAAGACTTAAATGAATATTTTTGAGCATAAAAAAAGGAGAAAAGATTAACTTTTCCCCCTTTTTTATAAAATATAAAACTATTAGTTTTTATTTAGACCTTGTAAGTCTGAATAAGCGATTTCAAGTCTAGCTATTAAAGCTTCTTGCCCTGCACGTAACAATTTTCTTGGATCATAATAAGATTTATTTGGTTTATCTTCACCATCTGGGTTTCCAATTTGAGCCTGTAAATAATCTCTATTTTTAAGTTCATATTGTCTAACACCATCCCAGAATGCCCATTGAGTATCTGTATCAATATTCATTTTTACAACACCGTAAGAAATAGCTTCTCTAATTTCTTCAAGTTGTGAACCAGATCCACCATGAAATACAAATGAAACTTCATTAGCTTTTGTAGCGAATTTTTCAGCTATAAACTTTTGAGAGTTAGCTAAAATAATTGGAGACAAATGAACATTTCCTGGTTTATAAACACCATGAACATTACCAAAAGATGCAGCTATTGTAAAGTTAGGACTAACTTTTAATAACTCTTCGTAAGCATGTGAAACTTCTTCAGGTTGAGTATATAATAATGAATTATCAATACTTGTGTTATCAACACCATCTTCTTCTCCACCAGTAATTCCTAATTCAATTTCAATCATCATATCCATTTTAGACATTCTTTTGAAATATTCAACGCATGTACCAATGTTATCTTCTAAAGGTTCTTCACTTAAATCTAACATATGTGAAGTATATAAAGGTTTCCCATGTTTTTCATAAAAATCTTCACCAGCATCTAATAAAGCATCAATCCATGGTAATAATTTTCTAGCAGCATGATCTGTATGTAAAATAACTGGAATTCCATAAGCTTCTGCCATTGCATGTACATGCATAGCTCCTGCAATTCCACCAAGAATACCAGCTTTAGGACCCTTAAGTCCTTTACCAGCATAAAAAGTAGCTCCACCATTTGAAAATTGAATAATAATTGGCGATTTAACTTTAGCAGCAACTTCTAATACAGCATTTACGGAATCAGTTCCTACAACATTAACAGCTGGAATTGCAAAATTATTCTCTTTTGCATAATCAAAAAGCTTCTTAGCCTCACTACCACTTAATACACCTGGTTTAACAATTTCTAATACAGACAAACTTGTCTCCTTATTTAATAACTATTTTAGCTTTTTTTCTTAACTCACTAGTTTTAGAAACAACAAACTCACCAATCTTTTTTTGTAATAAATTTTTAGTAATTTGAGCTTCTACTTCTTTGAACAATTTTGTACTAGCAACTTTTTTATTTTCTAAATAAATTACATGATATCCAAATTGAGTTTTAATGGGGCTTTTAGTATAAGAACCTACTTTTAAATCCATTGCAGCTTTTGAGAATTCAGGAACCATTTGACCAGCAGAAAACTCACCTAAAGAACCACCCTTAGCACCTGTAGGTCCAGTTGATCTCTTTTTAGCTAATTCAATAAATTTAGCTTTTTTATTTTTAACTTTATTTAAAATTGAAATAACTTCTTTTGCTGCTTTTTCATCTTTTAATAAAATATGAGATGCTGTTAATTTAGCTTCATTTTTAAACTTATCAGAATTGTTTTTATAAAAAGACATTTTATCATTTTTACTTATTTTGATACTTTTGATTTTTTTTTGCATCCATAATTCAAAAGCTAAATTAGATTTTATACTTTCTAATGCTTTTTTATACTCTTTAGAATTTTTAATATCACTTTTTGAAGCTTCTTGAGATAATAATTTTCTATCAATTAATTGATTAAGAAGTCTAGTTCTACTCTCTTTAGGTAAAGTCTCAAAAGAAATATTAGGGTTTCTTAAAGCCATAGTCACATCTTCATTTGTTACATTATCTCCATTTACAGTTGCATATACATTTGCAGCACTTAACGTTGAAGCAAAAATGCTTAAAGCTGCAAAAATACTTAATATATTTTTATTCATAAATATCCTTATTTTATTTTTTATAATTGTATCTTTTTAATATTAACAAATAGTTAAGATTCTATTTGTTGCATTTATAATTTTACTTAACTATATTATTATTTACAAAGTTTATTCATGACATATATATGAAACTATTAGATTTATTTTCTTCTTATAGAGCCCATATTTACGATTATTGCTCAAATTTTAAAATTTAGCTTAAATTTCCTTTAAAAAATATTTTATTTATGTTATAATTCGGAAAATTTAAGCTAAACTTAAAATAGCTTGAGCTTAATAAGGATATATATGAGAATTTTAATTATTGAAGATGAAATTACATTAAACAGAACATTACAAGAAGGACTAAGCGATTTTGGTTACCAAGTTGATGCAGCTGAAAATTATAAAGATGCAGAATACTTTATTGACATTAGAAACTATGATTTAGTACTTACTGACTGGATGCTTCCAGATGGTGATGGTATTGAATTATGTAAAATCGTAAAAAACAGATCATCAAGAACTGCAGTTGTTATTGTTTCAGCTAGAGATGATAAAGAAAGTGAAATTGAAGCTTTAAGATCTGGTGCTGATGATTATATTAAAAAACCATTTGACTTTGATATCTTACTTGCAAGAATTGAAGCTAGATTAAGATTTGGTGGAACTAACGTAATTGAAATTGATGAATTAATTATTAACCCAGATGAAGAAAAAATAACTTATGATGGTGTAGAGATTGAATTAAAAGGTAAACCTTTTGAAGTTTTAACTCACTTAGCTAGACATAGAGAACAAATTGTTTCTAAAGAACAATTATTAGACGCAATTTGGGAAGAACCTGAATTAGTTACTCCAAATGTTATTGAAGTTGCTATTAATCAAATTAGACAAAAAATGGATAAACCATTAAATATTTCTACTATTGAAACAATCAGAAGAAGAGGTTACAGATTCTGTTACCCTGCTAAAGATGAAGAAGAAGCAAAAGCATAGACTTAATGGATAATGACAAAAGCATATATAAACAGTTTTATTATAAACTAATATTAGCAACGTCATTATTCGTTGTTACATTATCTATACTTATTTATACTTATACAAAAGCTACAATTTATGAAGAAATACAATCTTCATTATTAAATGATGCAAAACTAATTACACATACACAAATAAACTCTACTACAAAAATTGATAACTTTATTTTAATTAAAAGTTCTGGCATAAAAGTAATTTTAGTTAAAATAAACGATTTAGAAAATATAACATATTCAAGATTTCAAAAAAAAGATGATTATTTCGCGCAGATTTTATATCCAGTTAATCTTAAAGAAAATAAGTTTCTTAAAATAACAAAAAATATAAACTCATCAATAAAACTATTAAATAAAATTTTTAATAACCTTATTTTACTTACATTATTTGGTTTAGGTTTAGTTTTCATTTATGCAATTACACTTTCTAAAAACTTACTAAAACCTATAATCTTGATAAATGATAAATTATCAAAAATGGATGAAAATTACTTAACTCAAATTAATAAAAACACTTTACCTCTAGAGTTTCATGCTCTTGCTGATTCAATTAATTCTTTAACTAATAAAATAGAAACTTTTGTGAAGTTTAAAAAAGAACTATTTGTAGGCGCTGCACATGAATTAAAAACACCTCTTGCTGTAATGAAACTAAAAAATGAAGTTACGTTAATGAAAGATAGGGATACTGAAAAATATAAAGAAACTTTAAAATTATCTATTAAACAAATTAATGATATGAATAAAATGATTTCTTCAATTTTAGATATTGGAAGACAAGAAGGTGCTCAGTTTGAGAAACCACAAGATATAAACCTAGTTGAATTTTTACAAAGAAAAACTAATGATTATAGAATGTTATCTGCTCAAAAAAATATTACTATTACTTTTTATTCAAATGTAAATAAATATAGAACACTAATTCAACCTACTCTAATAATTCAGATTATTCAGAATCTTGTTCAAAATGCAATTAAATTCTCACCTGAAGATTCTGCTATATCTATTCGTTTAGAAAAAACAAAAGATAAAGTAAAAATATCTATTATTGATTCAGGCATTGGGATTGATGAAAAAATTGATTTATTTGCTCCTTTTAAAAGAGTTGGAAATCAAGGTGGAGCTGGACTTGGTTTATTCTTAGCCAAGAGTGCTTCAGATGCTCTAGGAGCTAAGTTGTGTATAATTAATAGATTAGATGATAAACAAGGATGTATAGCTTCATTAGAGCTAAGAATTAATCCTCGTTGTGATTTATCTAAATAAAATTTTATATATTTAAATGTTCGATTTTAGTACATCTATCTTGAACAACTTTAATTGATGAATTAATAGCTTTTACGCATGCTTCATTATTTACTAAATCTAACTGCGTCCATATAACTTTAATATCTGCTCTTTTAATACAAATATCAACTATTTTATCAATTTCTTTTGATTTTCTAAAAATATCAACTATATCAATTGAAAAAGGTATGTCTTCTAAAGACTTATAAACTTTTTCACCTAAAATATATTCTTCTTTTGGGTAAACAGGAATAATTTTATAACCAGCATTTTGTAAGTATTTTGCAACAATATGTGAAGCTTTGTCTTCTTTGGGAGAACAGCCAATAATAGCTATCGTTTTTGAGGTTTTTAGTATTTCTTTTATTTCTTCGTTACTAGAAGTAATTAAGTTTTCCATATAATATCCTTTAGTATATTCTAAAGGATATTACATTAAAAGAAATTAAATCTTATCTAATTTATTTTGTAGAAATTCTCTTGTATCAGATAAGTGAATTGATTCTTTAAAGTCATCAAATTTACAACCAGAAGCATTAGGATGTCCACCACCTTTAGCTAGTTTATCAGCTAAAACTGATACATCAACTTTTCCATCTGCTCTTAAAGATGTATTTCCTTTTCTTGAAATATCAATAAAAAAGTCATAATCCTTATTTGCTTTTAAAAATGCATTTGCAGGAATTGAAATTCCACCTAAAGTATAAGTGAAAATTCCTTTATGACCTTTATATGTAAGTGTTAAATCGTCTTTTATTTCATTTAATGAATGTACTAAATATTTTGAAGATAAATTATCAATAGTATCATTTTTACCATCTAAACATAAATATGCTTTTTTTAAGAAGTATACTTTTTCATCTAATAATAAAGCTGCATTGTCTTCTTTTAAAAACTTTGCTGCTTCTTTTAATAAATAAATTCTGAATTTTCTATTTTCATCTGCAAATAAAATATTATTAACTTCTCTTACTTTTGAAATCATAGATAATAATACTTTTCCGAATTCGAAGTTATCTATTTCGTGATCTAACCAAATATCAACTGCATTTACTGCATTTACTAATGGCTCAACCCATGAATAAGACTCATCTTTAAATGCACCGTATTCTTTTACTAAATAATCATAAACAATTTTTGTAGCTGATCTTGTAGTATCTAAAAAATACCAATCATGTTTATCAGCACTTTTTTGTCCACTACCATGATGATCTAATAACTGTAAAGTTATATTTGCACCATTCTCATTTAATAAGTTTATTTGTTTGTTTAAATCTTTTGATTCACCCGAAGTTAAATTTAAATCTGTAATTAATAATAGAATTTCTTCGTTAATATTTTCATTAATTTGCTCTAAAACTTTTTTAATTGCCAATTTTACTTCTAAGCCATAATTAGCATTTAAAAATGTTCCTTCTTTAAAAAATTCTTTTGTTAATAAATGACAAGCGTAACCATCTAAATCTGTATGTGAAATATGAAAAAATTTCATTAAGTTATATCCTCAAGTGTTAGTTCTTCTAAAAAAGTATTTACTTTACCTTGTAAATTACTCAATAATGGCCAAATAGTACATTGATTTCCAACGTCAGATGGACAAGAATGAATTGAAGGTGAGCATTCAAATACTGTTGGTATTTTTTCTTCTGCTGCTGTTGTTATTTCCAAGATAGTAAGGTCTTTTGTAGCTTTTGCAAGAGTAAATCCACCATTTACGCCTCTTTGAGATATAACAATATTATGTTTTGCTAAACTTTGCATTATTTTTGCTAAAAAAGATTTTGGAATATTTAGTTCTTTTGATAATAAATCTACATTTTTAGGTTTATCACTTTTAGTAATTGATACTAATGATAAAAGTGCATATTCACTTTTTTTTGTTAATAACATTTTTATCCTAATTTTTAAATTATCTTATTCTACATAAATATCGATTAAAATACATTGTATCTAAGAGGAAATTTATTTTTTTGCAAAAAAAAAGCTTGTAACAAAAGTCACAAGCTTTTTATCTTAGAGTAATAATAAAATTATTTAGCTCTAATTCCTAAATCAGCAACTAATGCTAAAAATTTAGGATAGTCAGTTTTTCTAAGGTACTTTAATAGTCTCTTTCTTTTACCAACCATTTTTAATAGACCTAATCTAGATGAATGATCTTTTTTATTGATTTTTAAGTGCTCAGTTAATACAGCAATTTGTTTAGTTAAAACTGCAATTTGTACTTCTGATGAACCTGTATCTTTATCGTTTCTTTGGTGCTTAACAATAATACTTGTTTTTATGTCCTGATCTAAAGCCATAATGACCTCCTAATAGGTAATAATCTCACTTAAAAAAGTGGAAATGTATTGTATTTAAGTTTAACTTAATAAAAGATTAAACAAATTTTACATCTAGTCTAATCTAAGCTTAATAATTGTATAATAAATTTTAAAGGATGTTAATGACAAGAATACTTATTATAGAAGACTCTAAATCATATAATAATACTTTATATTCATTGTTAGAAAAACCATCTTTTGATATATTACAAGCTTATTCACTTAAAGAAGCAAAGAATGTACTAAACAAAAATAATGATATCGACATAATATTATTAGATTTAATATTACAAGATGGTGAAGGGGATGAGTTAATTGACGAAATCACTTCCAGAAATGATAAAATTAAAATAATTGTATTAAGTGGAGATAAAGACATTCAAAGACGAAATTATTTATTTGATAATGGAGTAATTGATTTTTTTTCAAAAGAAATACCTTTTAAAAACTTAATCCCTGATATCAAAAAAAGTATAAATAATTTAGTTAGAAATAAAAGTAAAAATATTCTTATTGTAGATGATTCATCATTTATAAGAAGATCTCTTAAAAAAGTACTTGAAACAAAAAATTATTCTGTCTTTACTTCAAATGATCCTTTTGAAGCATTTGATATATTAAAAACAACTAAAATTGATTTAATTTTTTCTGACTTAGAAATGCCAAAAATGGATGGTATTAAGTTTTTAGAATTATTAAAAGCATCAAAACAACATAAAAATATTGCTGTTTTAATATTATCTGGTAATTACACTAGTCAAAACTATTCAAGAGTATTAAAACACGGAGCTATTGATTTTATTAAAAAACCTTTTATAATTGAAGAAATATTATTAAAAACAGACTTACATATTTCTCAATCTTCATATATTTTTGAAATTGCAAAAAAAGATCAAGAATTAAAAGAATATAAAAAAGTATTATTTAAAAGTGCTATTGTTTCAAAAACAGATCCGGATGGTAAAATAATAGAAGTAAATGATAGATTTTGTGAAATATCAGGTTATGATAAAAAAAGCTTAATTGGTCAAAATCATAACATCATTAGACATCCAGATGTTCCAAAAGAGTTATTTGAAAAAATGTGGGGAAATATTAAGAAAAAAGATACATTTACCGGAATACTTAAAAACATCAAAAAAGACGGTAGAGAATATTATGTAGATACTACAATTTCTCCTATTTTAGATTTAGATAATAATATTAAAGAAATAATCGCAATAAGATATGATATTACTGATGTAATGAATTCAAAAAAACAATTACTAGCAGATTTACATTATTTAGATAATCCAAATTTGATTTTTTTACAAATTACAAATTATAATTTATTTAAAGAATTATATACAGAAGATGAACTAAAAATATTTGATTTTGAATTAAAAAAAATAATAAATATCCATTTTCCTAAAAATTTAAAAATTGATAAAATTTACAACTTAGAAAATGGCTTATTTGCTTGTATTAATAATACCAATACTGAAAATAAAGATTTAGAAAAGAATCTTGAAATAATGATTAAAGATTTAACAAAAAAAGGAATTATTTTTAAAAATATTCATTATGATATTAATGTATGTATTTCTTATGCAAAAAAGAATCCCTATATATTAGATGACCTTTCTATTGGAATTCAACATGCAATTAAAAATAAACTTCAAGTTATTTATGCAGATGGTTTTCACATAAAAGTAAAAACTGAAGCAAGAAATAAATTAAAATATATAACAATGATTAAAAATGCTTTAGATAATAAAGGTGAATTTGTATCTTATTTCCAAGCAATTATAAATAATACTACAAAAAAAATTGACAAATATGAATCTTTAATTAGACTTATTGATAAAGAAGGAAATGTAGTTTCGCCTTATTTCTTTTTAGATATCGCTAAAAAAACAGGTTATTATACAAGTATTACAAAACTTGTAATTAATAATTCTTTTGAAGCATTAAAACATACTAAAAAAAGTATTAGTATAAATTTATCTTCTTCAGATATAGAAAATAAAGAAATAAGAGAACTTTTATACTCACAAATAATTAAAAAAGAAAATCATGGAAGAATTATTTTTGAATTATTAGAAGATGAGGATATAAATGATTTTGATTTAGTAAAAAACTTTATTATAAAAAGTAAAAAAGATGCAAATGTTAAAATTGCGATAGATGATTTTGGATCTGGTTATTCAAATTATGAAAGATTATTAGCATTCCAACCTGATATTTTAAAAATTGATGGTTCTTTAATTAAAAATATAGTTGATGATGAATATTCACGAAATGTTGTAGAGTCAATTGTATTATTTGCTAAAAAACAAAATATTCAAACAATTGCAGAATATGTTGAAAACAAAGAGATTTTTGAAATTATAAAAGAAATAGGAATAGATTATTCACAAGGCTTTTATTTTCATCAACCTCAAAGACTTTATTAAAATAAAATATTTTAATAAATTTAAAATATTTTATTTTTGATTAAAACACAAAAGTGTTTTTAATCATCCCCCAGTTTCGTAAAAAGCTCTTGTAGACGTTTCATTACCATCTTCTGCATTCCACTTATTCTTTTCAGGTTTATTTGCTAATACGTCTTTTAATATAGCTGCTGCTTTATCAATATCATTAGCTTGAATAGCTTCTTTAATACTTTGAGATTCTTCAAAAAACAAACAAGGAATTAATACTCCACTCGCAGTTAATCTAATTCTATTACATGTAGCACAGAAATCATCTTTATGAGGTTCAATAATACCAAATACATATCCATCATCTAATACATAATCTTGAGAAGGAGAAGAACCTGTTCTCTCTTTTTTTACAAAATTATATTTTTCTCTTATGATTTTTTGGATTTCTTCTGAATTAAGTCCTTTTGCACCATCTTTAGCATGTACATTTTCCATAAATTCAATAAATCTTACTTCATACCCTCTTTCTCTACAATATTCTAAGATATCAACTAATTCATCATCATTAATACCTTTCATAGGTACACAATTAACTTTTATTTTTAATCCTACTTCATTTGCTTTATCAATACCTTTAAGAACTGTTTTAAGTACATTCTTTTGTGCAATTTTAGCAGCTACATCTTCTTTTAAAGAATCTAAAGAAACATTAATTCTTCTTAATCCCGCGTCTTTTAATTTTTGAGCAGCACGTGGTAATAAAAATGCATTCGTAGTAAGTGCTAAATCAAGAGTGTTATCATATTTATAAATCATATTTATAAATTTGTCTAAACCTTCTCTTAATAAGGGCTCACCACCAGTAATTCGTACTTTCCTAATACCTTCATCAATTCCTACTTTAATAAATTTGAATAAATCTTCATACGATAATAAATTCTCTTTAGGAACCCAAGAAAATGGTTTTTCTGGCATACAATACTGACATCTAAAATTACATCTTTCAGTAACTGATACTCTTAAGTAATCAACTTTTCTTCCATGTCCATCTACTAACATTTTAAACCTCTTATAAAAACTTTTTGATCTATTTAATTAAGTTTTTTGTAAGCATATTATAAAATTACTTAAATAAAAAAACAAAAGGCTTTTAATTTGCTAATTAAAGACAATATTAAAGATATAGAGTTGTTTAGTGACTTAAATAATGCTCTAATTGATAAACTAATATCAATATCATCTATAAAAAGATATGGAAAAAATACAATATTACATTATGAAGGTGAAAGTTCTAAGAATATTCTATTTTTACTATCAGGTTTTATCAAAATTTTTAAAGTTGATAAGTTTGATAATGAAATTTTTCTCTATTATGTTCAAGAAAATTCAATAATATCAGAATTAAGTGATTTGGGTAAAGAAGAAATATATTCGTTCTCCAATGCAACATTCACCCAAAATTCTATAATCTTATCAATTAACTATTTAAAATTTAAAGAATTATTTTTAGATAATAATATTTTATCATTAAAATTAATCAAAATAATATTAGAGAAAACACATATTTTACAGTTTGTATTAAATAGAGAACTAGTATTTGATGCAAGTGCCAAAGTCGCATATATGTTAAGTACAGATTTAGAACTAGTGAATAAATTAAAAAGACAAGAGATTTCATTTATGTTACATATACAACCTGAAACATTATCAAGAGTATTAAAAAAACTTTCTAGAAACAATATAATATTAATGGAAAATTCAAAAATAAAAATAATTGATCAAGATAATTTAGAATCAATTTTTTCTGGAGTAGCAGTATGAAAAAAAATACAATTAGTACAAAAATAAAATTCTTAGGTGCTTTAATATCAATTTTTATGATTACTATATTGGCAACTATCATTCATTTAAATAAT
>JABSOL010000083.1 GCA_013215985.1 Campylobacteraceae bacterium | reverse complement strand
GACATATAGCAGTAAATGGAACAACAGTTAGAGAACCGGGAACTGTGGTAAATGATAAATTAGAAAAAATATTTATATTACTATCTAAAAGTTCATAATATGTAGGAATTAAAATAGTTATTAATAGGAGAAAGATTATAAAATCAAGAAATCAAGAAATTATTTAGTATTTAAAAAAATATTCGGTGATGAAAATCACAAAAAAATACTAATTTCAATGTTAAACTCAGTAATTGATTTTAAAGGACTTCAAACAATTGTAGATCCAGTAATAATTTAAATGTTTAAGAATTTAAAAAATAATTAAATGAACTTTCATCAATTTTAGATAAATGGATTTACTTTATTCAAAATGCTTTTGAATTATCAATAATACCAGAACAATATGAATCAAATAAATATTTTAAGAAGCTTTTCATATATCTAATCAAACAACTTGGAATAATAAAGAATTAGGAATTTATCATTAAAAGAATTAAAGATTTATATCTTAATTGATATAATAGAAAAAATTTTATAAATACAAATTAACTATACAAACCAAAGGATATAAATTGAGAACTATAAGCGTTGCACACTCACCAGATGCAGATGATATTTTTATGTATTATGCTATTAAATTTGGATGGGTAAGTCCAAAAGATGCCAAATTTACAAATGTTGCTGCTGATATTGAAACATTAAACCAAGCTACACTAAAAGGTGAATATGACATATGTGCTATTTCATTTGCTTTATATCCTTTTGTGAAAGATGATTATGCTTTATTAAAAACTGCAGTTTCATTTGGAGATGGATATGGACCTAAACTTATTAAAAGATTAGGAACAAAATTAAAAAAGAATTTTACAGTTGCCCTAAGTGGAGAATACACTACAAATGCGCTATTATTTAAAATCTTTTATCCTAAAGCTAGAGTTAAATATATGAACTTCTTAGAAATTGAAGATGCTGTTATTAATGGTGATGTTGACGCAGGTGTATTAATTCATGAATCTATTTTAACTTATAGTGATAAATTAGAAGTTGAAAAAGAAATGTGGGACATTTGGCAAGAATTAGCTGGAAAAGATTTACCTTTACCACTAGGTGGAATGTGTATTAGAAGATCATTACCTCTAGCTCATGCTATTAATTATGAAAATACTTTAATTCGTGCAGTTGAAGTTGGGAATAAAAATAAAAAACTTTTATCAGATATGTTAATTGAGCGAGATTTAATTAGAGTAGATGCTAAAACGTTAGATAAGTACTTAGACCTTTATGCAAATGCTGATTCTGTTAATTTATCACCTTTACAATTAAAAGCTTTAGATAAATTATTTGAACTTGGATATAAACATGGTTTTTATGAAAACACTTTAAAATCAAAAGAATTCATGATTCCTAGTGAATATGAAGAACTAAGAGCTAATTAATTGTTGAAGAATTATTTTAAAGAAATAAACTTCTCAAAATATACTTCTATTAAAATAGGGCCAAAAGCTTCTGTTTTAGTAATAAACGAAATAGGGGATTATTCTAAGCACCATATATTTGGACTTGGGAATAATGCTTTAATCTCTAATTCTCACCCCGACTTTGCAGTCTTAGGTGAGAACTTCTCATATATAAAAGAAGAAAATGGACTTTTATATGTAGGAGCTGCCACAAAATCTGCAAGGCTTTTAACTTATGCTAAAAAAAACAATCTTGCAAACTTTGAGTTTTTAGGAAAACTACCTGGTAATATGGGTGGATTAGTAAAAATGAATGCAGGTTTAAAAGAGTGGGAAATATTTTCTTATGTTCATAGTATTAAAACTAAGGCTGGATATATTAAAAAAGAAGATATTGAATATTCGTATAGACATACGAATATAAAAGATATTATTTATGAAGTAGTATTTAACATAGAAGAAGGTTTTAAAAAAGAACAAGCAGAAATCTTTAAAATTATGAGAGAAAACCAACCACAAACTCCAAGTGCTGGTTCTTGTTTTAAAAACCCTATTAATGACTCAGCAGGAAGATTAATTGAAGCTGTAGGTCTTAAAGGATTTTCAAAAGGAGATATGTCTTTTTCAATTAAACATTCTAACTTTTTAGTTAATAATGGTGAAGGAACATATGAAGATGCTAAATATTTAATAAGTTTAGCCAAAGAAAAAGTAAAAAAAGAATTTAATATAATCTTAGAAGAAGAAATAATTTCATACTAAAAATCATAAATACTTTATGTTTTCGTATTTATTATTGAATAAATCAAAACATACCCTGAATTTCTATCATCATTTCGTTTATTCACTAGTAAAAACGAAATGATAAAACAATAAATAATAATTAAATTTTATATCCTTTAATTAAAAACTTGTGTTAATCTTTATATTTCTATTGTAGAAAACAATTTAATATGAAGATATTAAAAATATTCTAATTCTAAATAATCAAATAAAAATCTTTAAGGTTTTGAAAATAAGATTAAATATGTTAGAATTATAATCAAAAAATTTTTAGAGGTTATTATCATAGTGAAAAACTTAGTTATCGTCGAATCACCAGCAAAAGCAAGAACAATTTCCAAATTTTTGGGTTCTGAGTATACCGTAATGGCATCAATGGGTCATGTTAGGGATTTACCAAAATCCAAATTAGGTTTTGATCCTGAGGATAATTTTAAACCTCAGTATTTAATATCAACAGATAAAAGAAAAGTTATTGCGGATTTAAAAAAACAAATCACGAAAGATACTGTTATTTATCTAGCGGCCGATGAGGATAGGGAAGGTGAAGCTATCGCTTGGCATTTAATTCCTGCACTTAAAATAGAAAAAAATGTAATTAAAAGAATTGTATTTCATGAAATTACAGAAAAAGCTATTATGGAAGCTTTAGAAAATCCTAGAGAAGTTGATCAGAATTTAGTTGATGCTCAACAAGCTAGAAGGATTTTGGATAGAGCAGTTGGATATGAATTATCACCATTAATTTGGAAAAAAGTAAGATATGGACTTTCTGCTGGTAGAGTTCAAAGTGTTGCTGTTAAAATTATTGTGGATAGAGAAAACGAAATCAGAGCATTTGATCCAGTTGAATACTGGAAAGTTAAAGCTGATTTACAAAATCCATCATTAAAAACAGAATTAGCTAAAATAAACTCTAAAACTGCAAAAATTACAAACAAAGCTGAAGCTGATGTAATTGAAGCTTCTGTAAAAGAAGGAATCTTTGAAGTAATTGCTGTTGAAGAAAAAGATAGCAAAAGAAACCCTGCTGCTCCTTTTACTACTTCAACACTACAACAAGAAGCAAGTAGAAAACTTGGATATTCTGTAAAACAAACTATGATTATTGCTCAACAACTTTATGAGGGAAATGTTGGTAACATTCCTAATCATTCTGGTGGACTTATAACATATATGAGAACAGATTCACTTAATTTATCTACATTAGCAACTTCTGATGCTAAAAAAGTAATTGATGCTGAGTATGGGACTGAATACAGCCTTGATACACCAAGAGCTTACAAATCTAAAGCAAAAGGTGCTCAAGAAGCCCATGAAGCTATTAGACCTGTTAATTTAGCTTTAAAACCATCTCAAATAAGAGACTTTGTAGATAATTCTCAGTATAAATTATATTCACTAATTTGGAAAAGAACTTTAGCTACACAAATGGCAGCTGCAAAACTTGCTAATACTACTTATAAAATAGAAGCTGGTAAAAACAAAGAATATGAATTCCAAATCAAGGGTCAAAGAATTATTTTTGCTGGATTTATGAAAACATATACAGAAGGAAGTGATAATCCTGATGCTGCTTTAGATTCTAGTGAAAAACTATTACCTAATGTTTCTGTAGGTGCAATTCTACCTTTAGAATTATTAACTTGTGAACAATTATTCACAAAACCACCTGCACGTTATACAGAAGCTTCTTTAGTTAAAAAACTAGAGAGTGAAGGTATTGGACGACCTTCTACTTATGCTCCTACTATTTCTACTATTCAAACAAGAGAATATGTAGTAAAAACAGAAGATAAAAAACTAGAACCAACTCCAACAGGTGAAATTGTTAACTCATTTTTAGCTGATCACTTCTCTGATATTATTAACTTAGGTTTTACAGCTAAAATTGAAGAAGAGTTTGATGAAATTGCTGAGGGTAAAATTGCTTGGCAAGATGTTATGCAAAACTTCTATGGTGATTTCAAAAAAACTATTATTGAAAAAGAAGAAACTGTTGAAAAATCTGATTATTTACAAATTAGAGAATTAGGTATTCACGAACCTTCTGGAAAACCAATGTCTGCAAGAGTTGGAAGATTTGGACCATTTATGCAAATTGGTACAAAAGATGATGAAGAAAAACCTAAATTCGTAGCAATTCCTAAACATTTAAATATGGATACTATTACTATGGAAGAAGCTTTATTTTTATTCACACTTCCAAGAGTTGTAGGACTTAGTTTAGAAGGTGAAGAAATAAAAGCAAATATTGGAAGATTTGGACCTTACTTACAAGTTAAAACTAAATATTATTCATTAAAAACTGATGATCCTTATACAGTTGAACTTACTCGTTCATTAGAAATTATTAAAGAGCTTGATGAAGCAAGAGAAAAAGCTACAATTAGAATATTTGAAAAAGAAAAAATTCACGTATTAATTGGGCGGTTTGGACCTTATATTAAACAAGGTAGAAAAAACTTCAAAATTCCTAAAGGAAAAGTAGCTGAAGACTTATCTTTAGAAGAATGCGAAGAAATCATAGCTAATGATCCTAAATCAAAAGGTGGAAAAAAAGATCCTGTTAAAAAAGCAGCTGCTAAGAAACCAGCAACAAAAAAAGCAGCAGCTAAAAAAACTGCTACAAAAAAAACTACTGTAAAAAAACCAGCAGCTAAAAAAGCTCCTGCTAAAAAAACAGCAGCGAAAAAAGCCCCAGCTAAGAAAGCTCCAGCTAAAAAGAAAGACTAGTTTTGAAAATAGCTGTACTTTCTGATTCTCATACAAAAGTTGAGTATACAAAAGAGGTTCTTTCTTTTTTAAAAGAAGAAGGGGCCCAGTATGTTATTCATGCTGGAGATTTATGCTTAGAAGCTAATCTAAAATCTTTAGAAGAAAATAAACTTCCTTATGTTAGTGTGTTTGGAAATAATGATGAATCATTGAAAAAGATCGCACACAAATACTTTATAAAAGTAGAACCTTATTATTTTAAAATAGAAGATATTAAATTTAAACTTATGCATATGCCTTATTATCTGTCAGGTGACTGTGATGTAATAATATTTGGTCATACTCATATTTTTGAGTCTGAATATACAAACAATACTTTGTTTTTAAATCCTGGTGAAGTTTGTGCTAGAGAAAAACCTTTAATTGAATGTGTATTATTAGAAATAAATGATAATGAATTTATTGTTAATTATTATTCAAGAAATATAAATGAAAAAAACTTTAAAAGAGAGAAAAGTAATTATGAGCGAAATTAAAACTATATTTTTATGTGCTATTTCAAATATTGAAAGTGGTACTTGTAATGAAGACTGTAAGTTCTGTACTCAAAGTGTAAGGTATAAAGCTGATATTGAAAGATATAAAAGTAAAGAAATAGCTCAAATTGTAATTGAAGCTAAAAGAGCAAGAGCTAATAAAGCAATTGGATTTTGTTTAGTTACTGCTGGACGTGGTTTAACTAAAAAAAGACTTAAATTTGTATGTGAAGCAGCAAGAGCTGTAAAAGCTTTAGACTTAGGTCTTAAAATCATTGCCTGTAACGGGATTGCTACGCTTGAGCAATTATTAGAGTTAAAATCAGCCGGTGTTGATAATTATAACCATAACTTAGAAACAGCAGAAGAATTTTATCCTGAAATCTGTACTTCTCATCCATGGAGCGAAAGATATGAAACATGTGTTAATGTTAAAAAAGCTGGTCTTAAATTAGTATGTGGTGGAATTTTTGGATTAGGAGAGTCTCACGAGAATAGAATCTCTATGCTTAAATCAATAGCATCTTTAGAACCTATGAATGTTCCTATTAACTTTTTCCACCCAAATCCTGCTTTACCATTAGTTGAAAATCCTTTATCTAGGGATGAAGCTTTTGATTTAATTGAATTAACAAGAAAAATGGTTCCAAGTGCACATAAAATTATGGTTGCAGGTGGAAGAGAACTTATGTTTAAAGAAGATGAATATAAAATATTTGAACGAGGTGCTAACGCTTTTGTAATTGGTGATTATTTAACAACTGCTGGTAAAACTCCTGCTGATGATATTGAGGCAATAGAAGCTTTAGGCTATGAGATAGCAAAAGAGTGCATGGCTAAGGCTTAGAATGTCTGAAGAAATTTTAATAATATTTTCTATATCATTTATAATTTTTGCTTCACCTTTATTGTCAAGAATAACAAAGATTCCTACTATTCCTTTGGAAATAATGCTAGGAGCTTTTTTTCTTTCAGTTTCACTTCTTAGTGAACACGCTATATTTGACCTTGTTGCAGAACTTGGTTTTTTATACTTAATGTTACTAGCAGGTTTGGAAGTAGATTTAAAAAAACTTATTTCTACGCCTGTTAATATCTTAAAAAAATCTATACTTTATAATGTCATATTATTCTCCCTTAGTTTTTTAATAACATGGTATTTTGATTTAAGTAAAATATTTATTGTAATTTTACCTTTAATCTCTATTGGTGTATTAGCAGCTTTAAAAAAAGAGTATGGTGATGAAGAGTGGATTAAACTATCAATTATTGTAGGACTTATTGGTGAAATTATTTCTATATCAGCACTTACAACAGTAGCAGCAGGTTTAGAATTAGGTTTTGGATTAGAGTTTGCACAAACAATGGTATTGTTTTTAGTATTTTTAGTAGCTTTAGTATTTGTATATAAACTATTCCATAATCTTATTTGGTGGTATCCAGGTATTAAAACATATTTAATGCCAAAAGTTGATCATCAAGAACAAGATATAAGAGTATCTATGGCTATATTTTTTGTAATGATAGGTGTAATGATTATTTTACACTTAGAAGTTGCATTTGGTGCATTTATTGCGGGAACTTTTATTAAAACATTTTTTGAACATAATAAAACTTTACCTGCAAAACTTGAATCATTTGGTTTTGGATGGTTAGTTCCTATATTTTTTGTACATGTAGGAGCTTCTTTTGAAATTAATGCTTTATTTCATGATGGTTTAGTTCAAAAAGCATTTTTAATTGCTGGAGCTATGTTGTTTATTAGACTTATTGCAGCTACGCTATTCATAAAAGAGTTAGGACGTGCTAAGTTCGTATTATTAGCTTTATCACATTCTATGCCTTTAACACTACTTATTGCAGTTTCAACATTAGCATATCATAGTCATTCAATTACACAGTTTTATTATTATGCATTTATATTAGCCGCAATTTTAGAAGTATTATTTGTAATGATAAGTATTAGGATTTATTCGAATATTATTGAGATTAATCAAGATTAGTAAAAGAGAATATTTTTTAATTAGAAAGTAAATTTACTTTCTAATTATTGATACCATATCATTTGAATGAGTAACTTTAAATAAAGCTGGATTGTCATATAAAGAAATTACAACTCTAAAATATCTTTCATTTCTATGATTACCAATAGTAACTTTTTTAAAAGATGCTGTATCAAAAGTTTTTCTTTGAGTATAAAATACTAAATTATCTGCTTTAAAATCTAAAATGATTTTATTATCAAGCGTAAACTTTTTAAATACTCTATATTTATCAGAAGATATTTTAATTACATCATTAGAATAAGTAAATGATAAAAAGTCTAAAGGTTCATAAGTTTTTGTAGAGTCTGGTAAATCAGATCTTTTTTTCACAAAAATTATTTGTTCATTAGAATGTTTAATCTTTTTCTTTTTAACAATTCTTTTTTTCTTTTTAATAACTTTTTTCTTTTTCGCTACTTTTGTTTTTTTAATAACTTTTTTTACTTCTTTCTTTTCTTCCATTACTTTTTTTATAGGAATATTTTTAATTTTTTCTTTTGGAAAAGAAGAATCCATGTTTTCATAGATATTTTCAGAATTCATATTATTTGAATCCATATCTTTCATAATAGGCATTTTTAAGCTTGAGTTAGTATTTTCATATTGAATACTAGCATTATTAACATCAAGTGGATAATCATCATTTAATTCCATAAGTCTCGCAACTTCTTCATTATATGCATCACTTGCTATAAAAGGGTTCTCTCTAGCTATTAATGTACTAGTCATTAATAATAAATAAAAATATATGTTTTTCATTCTTCTGGCTCCAAATTTTTTAATTCAAAATACTCTTTTTGAAGTCTTGCATTATCTAACTGCAATCTTCTTATTTCATGTTTTAGAAAAAGTCTTTTATTTTTTAGTTTTGAATAAACATCATATGAATTCAATCCAAATAAAAGACTTGCAACATGATAACTTAAAAACAAAGTTACAGTAATTGAAGCTAATACTATAGAAGTAAACTTAAATAACTCTTTGTTTTTATTATCATCCTTTTTCTTCAAAGTATTACTTTGTAAAAGGTGTATTTCCTAAATACTCAGAATAAGCGATTTCTTCACCTATTTCTAATAATCTATTATATTTAGCAATTCTATCAGATCTAGAAGTAGATCCTGTTTTAATTTGTCCACAATTTAAAGCTACTGCAAAATCTGCAATAAATGTATCTTCACTTTCACCTGATCTATGAGACATTACACAATTGTAGTTATTTCTTTGAGCTAGTCTAACTGTTAACATAGTTTCAGAAACTGTTCCAATTTGATTAGGTTTAATTAAAATAGAGTTAGCTATTTTTTTAGAAATACCTTCATTTAATATAGCTGCATTAGTAACAAATAAATCATCACCAACTAACTGAATTTTATCACCAAGTACATCAGTCATAATTTTCCAACCATCCCAGTCATCTTCACTTAAACCATCTTCAATTGAAACAATTGGATATTTTGCACATAAATCAGCATAATATTCAACTAATTCTTTTGAAGTTAGTTCTCTGTTTTCTGATTTAAGTACATATAAACCTTTTTCGTTAATAATCTCAGAAGCCGCAACATCTAAAGCTAGAGCAATTTGAGTTCCAGCTTTATATCCAGCTTTTTCTATAGCTTGCATAATAACTTCTAAAGGTTCTTCATTTGATTTTAAGTTTGGAGCAAATCCACCCTCATCACCAACAGCAGTAGATTCACCCATATCATTAATAATAATTTTAAGGTTTTGGTAAATTTCTGCAACAGCTCTTAGACCTTCATTAAAGTCTTCAAGTCCAACAGGTAAAATCATGTATTCTTGGAAATCTACAGAGTTGTTAGCATGCTCTCCACCATTAATTACATTAAACATAGGTACTGGCATAGTCATAGCATTTGCTCCACCTAAGTATCTATATAATGGAATTTTTAATGAAGATGCAGCAGCTCGTGCAACAGCCATAGATACACCTAAAACTGCATTAGCTCCAAGTTTTGCATAATTAGCAGTTCCATCCATATCTTTCATAGTTGCATCAATTTCTGCTTGGTTAAAAGGAGACATACCTAATAATTCATCAGCAATTAAAGTATTAACATTTTCAACAGCTTTTAAAACACCTTTACCCATATATCTATGGTCAGCATCTCTTAATTCTAAAGCTTCTCTTTTACCAGTACTAGCTCCTGAAGGAACAATAGCACTTTCACTTGTACCATCACTTAATGTTACAGTTGCTTTAACAGTAGGATTTCCTCTTGAGTCTAATACTTCATTTGCGTGAATATTATCAATAAATACCATTTTTTCTCCAATTTTGTGAATAATTATAAATTTTAAGATTATAACAAAATTATATAAAAAGTTTCGTGATTATTTTATTTTATTTTATGATTTTTTTGAGGGATATATTTGTAGTATTATTTGTAAGTTAAGAAAAAGTGAAATGATTCACTTTTTCTTTAGGTTTTAAGGTTTTTTATTCATCATCATTATCATCAATAGGTAATGAATCTTCATTTACACCCATTGCATCTAATATTTTCTTTTCAACTTCAATTGCAATTTCAGGATTATCAATTAAAAATTGTTTAGAGTTTTCTTTTCCTTGTCCTATTTTACTATCACCGTAAGCGAACCAAGAACCAGCTTTATCAATTATGTCTAGTTTAACACCATAATCAATTAATTCACCCATTTTAGAAATACCTTTTCCAAACATAATATCAAACTCAATAACTTTAAATGGAGGTGCAACTTTATTTTTTACAACTTTAACTTTAACTCTATTACCAATTGCATTATCACCTTGTTTAAGTGTTGCAATTCTTCTAATATCTAATCTTACAGAAGAATAGAATTTTAAAGCATTTCCACCAGTTGTAGTTTCAGGAGAACCGTAACCTGTCATTCCAATTTTCATTCTAATTTGGTTAATGAAAATTACAGTAGTATTCATTTTATGAACAACAGAAGTAATTTTTCTTAAAGCTTTAGACATTAGTCTAGCTTGAAGTCCTACTTGAATATCATCCATATCTCCATCAATTTCAACTTTTGGAGTAAGAGCAGCAACAGAATCTATAATTACTAAATCAACAGCACCCGATCTAATTACAGTTTCTAAAATATCTAAAGCTTGTTCCCCATAATCAGGTTGTGAAACAAGTAAGTTATCTGTATCAACACCTAGGTTTTTAGCATAATTAACATCTAAAGCATGCTCTGCATCAATAAATGCACAAACTCCACCATTTTTTTGACACTCTGCAATTACATGTAAAGTTAATGTAGTTTTACCAGAACTTTCAGGACCATAAATTTCAACAACTCTTCCTCTTGGAAGACCACCAACACCAAGTGCTAAATCAAGACCTAAAGAACCAGTAGAAATAACTTCCATTGGTTCAACTTTTTTATCACCTAATCTAATTAATGCACCTTTACCAAAGGCTTTGTCAATTTGTTTAATTGCTAAGTCTAAAGCTTTTTTCTGATTATCATCCATTATGTATCCTGTGTTTTTTTCTTTTATTGGGCTAATTGTATCAGGTTTTTTCTAAGTTATTAATAATATTGCAATTTGTTATGTTTTTCTTTTTTAAAGTGATAAATAATAAAAAGTATAGATAGTGATTTTATTCTAAAATGAATTTCTATAAAAGAAAAGAATGAGACTATAAACAAATAAAATTGATAATTTAAAAGATTCAATTTACTCAATATTAGCAAAAGCTAAAATATATCTTTTTGGATCAAGAACAGATGACAAAAAAAAGTGGATATATAGATATTTTAATTTTAGACGATAA
>JABSOL010000082.1 GCA_013215985.1 Campylobacteraceae bacterium | reverse complement strand
ATTATTTTTAATTTTTTTAGCATTATTTAACTAAGGTACTTCTAGGTTCTGCAAAATAGTAACCTTGTGCATAATCTATTCCTAAACTAAGAATAGTTTTAAATACTTCTTCAGAATGTACATATTCTGCAACTGTTTTTACTTTAATATTTTTTGTATAAGATAGAATAGCTTCTACTATATATTTTGAGTTAATATTTGTATCTATATCTTTAATAAAAGAACCATCAATTTTAACTGTAGAAATATCTAAAGATTTTAATTGTGAGAAGTTTGAGTATTCAACTCCAAAATCATCAATGCTAAGTTGAAAACCAAGTTCTTTTAATTTTTTTAAATTATTTTGAGCTTGTATGTTTTTACTTATGTTTTCTTCTTCTAGAATTTCAAGCGAAACTCTTGATGTTTTTATATTATATTCTAAACATAGATTTAAAATACTATTTGTAAAAGATGAAGACATTAAATCATGATCTGTAATATTAACTGCAAAATCATAATCATTATTTTCGAATGTTTTACAAGATAATTCAAATACAATTAATGTTATTTTTGTTAATAAACCTGCTTTTCTAGCCGCTTCTAAAAAATGGAAAGGTGAATAAACTTTTCCTTCATGTTCTAGTCTAACTAAAGCTTCATATTTAACTATTTTTTTACTTGAACACTCAACAATAGGTTGATAATAAGCTAATAAATTATTATTCTCAATTGCATAAGCTAATCTTTTTGTCCATAATAAATTATTATTAATTGTTTTTATTGTATTTACTTCTTCTGAATAAAATTCTATTTTATTATCTTGTTTTTTTCTTGATGCATGAACAGCAATTTCTGATTTTTGAAGAAGATTAGTTTCTGGATGATTAACAATACCTATGCTTACATTAATAAATAAAGTTAATTCATTAACATTTATACTATTTCCTGAAATTAAAGATTTTATATTCTTAGCAATATCTTCTAAGTTTTTATTTGTTTTATTTTCAAATAATAAAATAAATTTATCAGCTTCAATTCTATATATTCCAAAACTATCTAAAACCGAACTTTCAAGCATTAAAGCTATTTTTCTTAAAATATTATCACCAACTATATGTCCATATGTATTATTTAAAGTACTAAATGAGTCAATATTGATTTGTATTAAAGAAGACAATTCACTTTTTTGTAGATCTGTATATAGTTTTTTTCTAGTATAAAGATTTGTAACTGAATCTATTATAAGAGTATTATATAATTCATTTTTTGTGTCTTCTAATAATTTTAATTGTTTATATTGTGATAGTGCTGTTCTTGTTGTTGTATATAGTTTGATTGCCGTTAGTTCAGTTTTTTCTTTATAATCATTAATATCATAGTTATTTATAATTTCTTCTTCAGGAGCATACCCTGGCTCACCAGTTCTTATTATAATTCTTATTAATTTATTTTTTAGATCTTCTCTTATATATTGAACTATTTTTAATCCCGAATCATTATTTTCCATAACAATATCAAGTAAAACAAATGCAAAGTCATCTCGTTTTGCTAAGATTTCTTTTGCTTGTTTTTCTGAATAGGCAGATACAATGTTTAGCTTTTTGTTATCAAATATAAAATCATGTAAAGCTAATTTTGTAACAGTATGTACTTCTAAGTCATCATCAATAATTAAAATTGACCAAGATTCTTTTATCTCAATTTTATTATTTTCTTCATCTGCAAAAATTATATCATTCTTATTCATAACTATAATCCATTTTTAAATCAATTATAAGTGATAAGATATTATTTTTTTATTAAATTTACAAAAAGTTTAGAAATTCGTTAAAATTATTTATCAAAGATTAAAATTATTTATTAATGCAAAAATTTAAATCATAGGTTTAAAAAGAAAATAACCAATATTTAGATAAAATAAAAAAAATAATAATAGGACTTTCAAAAATGGCAATTTATACATGTGGACATACAACTCCTGATTCAGATTCAATCTGTTCTGCAATAGCTTTAGCATATCTTTTAAATCAAACAGGAAGAGAAGCAATAGCTGCAAGACAAGGTGAATTAAACCCTGAAACAGAATTTATATTAAAAAAGTTTGGTTTTGAGAAACCTTTATTAAAAACTAAATTTGCGGGAGAAGAACTTTTCATTACTGATTATTCAGATATAGATTTAGCACCTGCTGATATTGATGAAGCAATAGTAGTAGGTATTGTTGATCATCATAAACTTGGTGGAATTACTACTTCTACTCCTTTAGAGTGTTGGATTAGACCAGTAGGCTGTACAAATACAATTGTAAAAGAAATGTATGATTATCATAAAGTTGAGATTCCAGCTCCAATTGCAGGAATTATGATGTGTGCAATCTTATCTGATACTGTAATTTTTAAATCACCTACATGTACTGATATTGATATTAGAATTGTAAGAGAATTAGCTGAAATTGCGGGTATTGAAGACTTTGGAGCTGTAGGAATGGAAATGTTCAAAGTTAAATCACAAGTTGAGGGTGTATCTTCAAGAGATTTAATTTTAAGAGATTATAAACCATTTAACATGCACGATAACCAAGTAGGAATAGGGCAATTAGAAGTAGTTGATTTAAGTATTTTTGATAATCTTAAAGCTGATTTACAAGCTGATTTAGAAAAACTAAGAGTAGAAAATAAATTACACACTGCATGTTTAATTTTAACTGATATTATGAAAGAAGGTTCTGAAATTTTAGTAGCTTCAGAAGATGCTTCAATTTTTGAAAAAGCTTTTGATATTAAGTTAGAAAATAAAACTGTATGGATGCAAGGTTGTTTATCTAGAAAAAAACAAATTATTCCATTTTTAGAACCAGCTTTTAAAAAATAGTAAAATAAAGTACCAGTTTTAGCTGGTTCTTTACTCAAAAAAAATTAAATACTTAAACCTTCAATAAAAGTATCAAAAGTATATTCAAATAAAGAATTTATATTTTCTTTTATTTGTATATGTCCATCTATACTTAAAGACGAAAGTCCATGAATTAATGAATGTATTGCCTGCGCTTGTAAAAGAACATCATCTTTTTTAATAACATTAGTATCTTGACCTTCTTGTAATAATTCAATTAAAGAGTTAAAACCATTTTTCTGATCTTCGCATTCTGGCTCACAATTTTCTTCTCTTACATCTTTTAGTTTTTCACCAAATAATATTCTATAAAGATTAGGATATGTAGAGGCAAAATTAATATAAGCCTGACCCATCTTTTTTAATCTTTGCATTACAGATAAGTCTTTTTTTGCAAGAATAGGTGCAATAGATTTTCCAAATTTATCAAATCCATACATCATTACATTATTTATTAAATCATTTTTTGAAGAAAAATGTCTATAAATTGCTGATCTTGATGTTCCTAATTGTGTTGCTAATACTTGAAGCGTTAAAGATTCAATGCCTTTATCTTGGATGATTTTAAGCGATTCTTTTAATAATTCTTCTTTTAAATTACCATGATGATAGTTTTGTGTTTTTTTATTACATTTGTCTTTAATGTATTCTATTATGCATTTTCCCATATGAAATTATATCATAATAATTAAATTTATATATTTTTCTCCCAAGTATGTTGACAATGATTACATTATATGTTAACATTGTTTACATTAAAATTCCAGGAGTACATTTTGAAGAATATAATTATTACTTGTGTTTTATTAATCACAAATGTTTTTGCTTTAAGTCATTATGATGTTTCAAAAAAAGCAGATGAAGTTATGAGTGGGTTTGAGGACTCAAAAGCATTAATGACTATGACCTTAGTTAATGCAAATGGGCAAAAAAGAATTAGACAAATGAAAGCTTCATCTTTAGAGCTTGAGGGTGGAGATAAGTCTTTAATGGAGTTTATATCACCATCTGATGTTAAAGGTACTAAGTTTTTAAACTATGAGCATATTTTAAAAGATGATGAACAATGGTTATATTTACCAGCTTTAAAAAGAGTAAAAAGAATTTCATCTAAAAATAAATCTGGTTCATTTATGGGAAGTGAGTTTTCATATGAAGATTTATCGGCTTTTAACATAGATAAATATACTTACAAAAAAGAAGAATGCAAAATTGAAAATATAGATGGGTTTGATTATTATATAGTATCCAGGGTTCCAAGATCTAAAACTTCAGGTTATACAAAACAAATCTCACTTATTAGTACAAAAACATTTTTAACATATCAAGTAGATTATTATGATAGAAAAAAGTCATTATTAAAAACTGCATATTTTAAAGATTATAAAAAAATCTCAGGTGTTTACAGAATTGGTAAAATTCATATGAAAAACTTTCAAAATAATAAAGAGAGCATTTTAGTATGGACAGAACAAAGTATAAAAAACTCTTTAAAAGAAAAAGATTTTAATAAAAGAGTTTTGAAAAAATAATCTAAAAGGAAAAGAAGTGAAAAATATATTAATTATTGTAGCAAACCCAAAACTTGATTCTTTATCATTTATCATAGCTAATAAATATAAAAGCCTTCAAGATGAATCTTCTAGTATTGAGATTTTAGATTTATATAGAGATGAAAATAAACAAGACTTTTTTACATATGAAGATGCTTCTAATAGGGTAGTTACAAAAGAAATGCTTTATTATCAAGAGAAGATTTCAGCTGCTAATGAAATAGTATTAGTTTTTCCATATTGGTGGGGCTCATATCCAGCAATTTTGAAAAACTTTTTTGATTGGAACTTATCCTCAGGTTATGCTTATAAATATGAAAAAAATATGCCTATTGGTTTATTAAAAAACAAAAGTGTTAAAGTTTTTACAACAACTTCTGCTCCTAAGTTTTATTACTTTTTTACAGGTGCAAATAGAAGATTAAAAAATATGCTTAAAGAACAAATCATTAACTTTTGTGGAATGGACTTAGTTTCGTTTAATGTATTTGGATCAGTAAGAGCTAATACTGATAATGCACAAAAAATATTAAATAAGATTAAGTAAAGAAGATGAAAATATTACTAATATTTATTTTATTTTATTCTTTTTTGAATGCAGAAGTAGAGTTTAAATCTTCTATTGCAATTGATGCACAGATGTTCTCTTCTAATAAATCAAGTGTAAACAAAACTTCTTCAAATATTACGTTTGAACAGAAACTATCTTTAAAAAAATCATTTAATGATTCATTCTATTTTGTTGAATTTTATGCACAAGAAGATTTAAGTGATTTTACTAGTAAAAAAGATAATAAAAGATCATATCTTAGATTAAATGAATTATATTATCAAAAAGATTTTCCAAATGATAAGATATTATTTGGAAAAAGTATTAGATTTTGGGGCTCTTTGGAAGCCAAAAATATAACAGATGTATTTAACCAGCAAGACTTAAGAATCAAGCCTAGTAAAACTGATAAAAAGGGTGCTTATAATATTGAATATACTCATTATTATGATGATTCAGAAATTTCTATAATTGTCAAAATCCATGAAGAAAATAATGATATGGCCTCATCTTCATATTATTACAATAATTTACCTCTTAAGTATTCTAAAAAGCTTAAAAGTAAAAGTAATAAAAACAGAGCAAGTATATATCTTAAATACACAGGCTCACTCTCAGAAGATATTTATTTGGATTATTCATTTATATACTTAAATGGATTTGATTCACAAAGATATTTAAGTATTGAGAATAATACTTTTTCTCAAAACATTTATTTAGTTAATAAATTTATTAATTATTATACTCTTGTTAGTGATTCTACTTTATACAAACTAGAGTTTGTATATACAGATATTTTAAATGATAAAAAAATATCTAATTATATTCATACAGCTTTAGGTCTTGAGCATTCACTTGAAGCATTTGATAACTCTAGTGAATTATCATTATTAGCTGAGTATTATTATTTTAAGAACTTAGAAAACAATAAACTAGGTGATAAAAACTTAGGTAAAGTTTTTCAAAATGACTTATTTTTAGCTTTACGATACAAACTTAATGATTTTAGAGATTCAACATTTTTATTAGGAACTTTGATTGATAGTGAATATTCTGAGCAGAGTTATTCTTTAGAGTATGAAAGCTCATTAATTGACTCACTTAAACTTAAAATTAATCTTGATTATATTAATGCTTTAAAAAACACTAATACCGTTTATTCTTCTTTTTCTAATAGTAAAACTATTAGTTTTAATCTTTCGTATCATTTTTAAAAAAGGACAAAAATGAAAACTTTTATAGATTTAGTTATTAAACTTAGATGGTATATTGTTTTATTAATACCTATAATTTCTCTTACAATGGCATTACAACTTAAAAATCTAGCTTTTGAGGGATCTTATAGAATTTGGTTTGCAGATGATTCAAAGATTTTAAAAAACTATGATAATTTCAGATCTACTTTTGGTAATGATGAAGCATTAACAATTAGTTTTAAAAATGAAAGTGGTATTTTTAATAAAGAGTCATTAGGCGTAATCCATAGAATTACTGAAAAACTATGGCAAACACAGCATATTGCAAGAGTTGATTCTTTAACAAACTTCCAATATGTTCACAAGTCAGATGAAGATCCAGATGATGTAATAGTTGAAGATTTTATATCTGATATAGATTCATTAGATTCTAAAACTTTAAAAGAAAAAGAGTTAATTATTTTAAAAGAAGACGCAATTATTAATAGAATAATCTCGCAAGATTTAAAAACTACAACAATAGTTGCACGACTTACTCCTAATGCAGGGGATGATTCAGCTGTTTCACTTTTATTAAACCAAATTGCAAAAGATATAGTAAAAAGTGAAAGTAAATATGGATATGAATTTATATTAAATGGAGGTCCAATTGTAAATTCTTCTTTTATAGAAATTGCTCAAGCAGATGGAGCTTTATTTACTCCTTTAGTTTTACTTATTACTATGATTTTATTACTTATTATTTTTAAAAAGTTTTCAACTATGTTTATCTCAATTTCAATTGTAATATTTACTTTTTTAATAGTACTAAGTGTTCAAGTAATGTTAGGATATAAATTAAATAACTTTACAGTTAATATGCCTGTATTTATTACAGCTATTGGAATAGCAGATGCTATGCATATTTTCTGGATATATACAGTTGCTAGAAAAAGAGGTGATGAGAATATTCAAGCTATTCATTATACTATGCAAAAAAACTTTTTACCTATATTCTTTACGTCAATTACAACAGCCGTAGGATTTGCATCTTTAGCTATATCAGATGTAATTCCTATTAAAACGTTAGGAATAGCAACTGCAAATGCTGCTCTTTTAGCTTTTGTATTAACAATGTTATTTATACCAGCAATACTAGCCATCATTAACCCAAAAGTTAAAGTTTTAAAAGAAGAAGAAAATAAAAGTAAAATATTCTCAGAGTTTTATGCTAAGTTTATAATTAAAAATGCAAGAAAAATATTAGTAATAACATCATTTCTATTTTTTATCCTAGCTTATGGAATTTCTTTTGTAAAAGTAGATTCTAATACAGTTAGATATTTTAAAGAAGATGTTCCTTGGAGAAAAGCAGTTAACTTTTTACAAGATAACATAGCAGGTCCAATGAGCTATGAAATAGTTGTTGATTCAAAAAAGAATGATGGAATTAAAGATCCTAAGTTTTTAAAAACTGTTGAACAGTTTTACAAAGACTTTTATGCAGAGTTCCCCAAAGATGTAAGACATATAACTTCATTACTAGAAGTTGTTAAAAAGTTTAATGAAGTTATGAATAACAGCAAAACTGTTCCGGATTCAGCTAATTTAATTGCTCAGTACTTACTTTTATATTCTCTTTCACTTCCACAAGGTATGGAAATTAATGATCAAATGGATATTAATGAGAGATTATTAAGAGTTACTGTTTCAATGAATGTAAGTGATACTACAAAAGATATTCAAATGATTTCTTATGCTGAAAATTGGTGGAATAATACTCCTTATACAGCCCAAGCTAATGGTCAAACTGTAATGTTTGCTCATATGCAAACAGATGTAACTGAGACTTTAATAAACTCAATTACTATTGCTATTATTGCAGTTTCTATAATGATGTTATTGATTTTCAGGAACATAAGCTTATTACCTTTATTTATTATTCCTAATATTTTACCAATAGTATTAGTAATTGGTGTTATGGGATGGTTAAGTATTTATATAGATATAGGTGTAGCAATTGCAGGAGCTATTATAATTGGTGTTGCAGTTGATGATACTATCCACTTTTTTGTGAAATATCTAGAAGCTAGAAAAAAAGGTTTTAATATACATGATAGTCTATCTTATGTAATGTTATATGCAGGAAATGCAATAATATTTACAACAGTAATATTATCTTTATCATTTTGTATATTTTTATTATCAGACTTTTTACCAAATTATATGTTTGGTTTAGTAACTGCAAGTGCATTAATAATAGCAGTTGTTACAGATTTATTATTATTGCCTGCTATTTTAGTTCTATTAGATTCAAGAAAAAACAAATAAAAGAAGATTCTTCTTTTGTTTGTGTTAATATAATTAATGATTAAAAACTCACATAACTTTACTAAAAGTGTATATTTTATTATTCTTCAAACTTTTTTAGCTAGATTTACAATGTTTATGGTTTGGCCATTTTTAGCTTTAATTTTACATAATAAATTTCACTTAAATGAATTTGAAATTGGTATTTTTTTATCTGCCTCAATACTTATAGGAATAGCAGTTGGATTCTTTTTTGGAAATTTATCAGATAAAATAGGGCGAGAGAAGATTATTTTATCTGGTCTTTTACTTAATACCTTAGCTATGTTTTTAATGGCTATAGCTAATGATATATATATATTTTTTTTAGGTGCTGCTTTTCAAGCAATATCAAGATCTTTAGTTGAAACTACAGGAAAGGCACTTTTAACAGATGTTATTCCAAAACAAGCTTCAAAAGAATTAGCTTTACATATAAGATATTTTGCAATTAATTTAGGTGCTGCATTTGGTCCTATAGTTGGTGTATATATTTCATTTACAGGTGAACAGAATACTTTTTATTTTGTATCAATAGTATATTTATTATCATTTTTTATTGCATATTCTATATTTGAAATTAAAAAGTATAAAAAAATTCTTCACAAAGATAAAAGTTTTAAAGTATTGTTTTCTATTGTAAAACAAGACCACTCATTTTTGATATTTATATTTGCAATTGCAATTACTTTAACGTGTTTTATCCAAATAGATGCAGGCCTTTTACAATACTTGAGAATTTATGAGTTTTATGATGTTGTACAACTATATGCAAAATTATTATTAATAAATGGATTAACAGTAATCACTCTTCAATTTCCATTACTTAAATTACTAAAAAAAGTGCCTGCTTTATTTAAAGCTACTATAGCTTGTTTTTTATTTATTATATCTTTTACAGTTTTAGCAAATACTCAAAATAATGATTCTACTTCTGTAATTTTGGCTATTGTAATTTTAAGCATAGGAGAAGTAATTTTATTCCCTACAATAAATATATTAATTGATAAGATGGCACCAAAACATTTAAAAGGTAGTTATTTTTCAATAGCAGAGATTGCTGTTTTAGGGGCTGCTGCTGCACCTTTATTAGGTGGATATTTATTAGAACATTATTCTTCTTTTACATATTGGATTACAATGTCATTTTTATCATTCATTGCAATGATACTTTTTTATATTGCTAAGAATTCTAAAAGACCTGAGATCATTCCGGAGAAAGAAGATAATTAAAGTTTTAATTGTTTTTAATTAATATATTTACTTAAGGGATATTATGTTTCTTTTGCACTGAATGTAATAATTAGTGGACCTTTTTGTCCAAACAACTTGGATATAAGTGCTAAAAGTACATTTTGTTTGGCTATTAATAATTAATTTATGGGTTAAATGGACAATAATGGGAATAAATAAATAGTTATATTCTTAGGAGTTAGAATTGAAAATTTTAGAAACTAAAAGACTGAGAATTTGTGAAATTACAAAAAAAGATAGTAAATGGAGGGGTAACTGAATTTCATACTTATTTAAGCACTTAGTCAGTTTATTAAAGTGTCCCAAGAATCTATGCTAATGTATTCGATGAATCCTTAAAACCATAAAACTTAATTTTGAAGTGATATCTAAAAGTTGAAATAAGCTTTTAATAAATAAAAACAAAAGATATATATACAATTGATGAATTTTTAATTATAATGCTTTAGAAGATTATTAATATTTAAAAAACTATAATTATTAATATAAATGTAATCCAAGGACAAATGAATGATACCAAGAATTTTTTTAACTAAAGAACAATACGAAAAAAAAGTAGAAAAAGGTGAAATGCCTCATAAAACATATGAAGAATATTTAAAAGAAGCTAATAAACTTTATGATGAATTAGAGTTAGAAGGAGATGAAGAAGAATAAATACTTATTAGAAATAACGGGGACAGTTGCAATGGCGTTAAGTTAAGAAAAAACATTCGATATAGTCGGCCTTGCATCCCTCTATTTATTCTATAAATTTAGTAATTTAGGGTCAGGACCAGACCCACTACTTTAAGACAATGCAAAATTATTCCTATCAAAAAACCACTTAATGATGAATTAAATTAATAATCAATATAATTATTAATGAAAAGAATATTACCAATAGAAATCATTTTATCTCAATCCTCAGCTAACTCAGGAACATATGGTTTTTCAGCAGGAATAACATTAGATTTAAAAGGTAATAAAAAACAAACAAATACAAGTACTACAACATCTCTAGCTTCAAATCTTACATCTAATAACCTAATTATAAATACAAGTGATAATAAAGATACAACAATACAAGGTTCAAATGTTAATGTATCAAATAATGCTCTTATAAATACAAATAATCTAAACCTTTTAGCTTCAGAAGATACATATACTCAAGATATGAAAAATAAAAGTGTAAATGCTTCTATTACAATTGGAATGGGTGGACTTAGTGGAGACTTAGGTCTTGGAAAAGATAAAACAAATACAAATAAACTTAATCATAATAATACACAACTTAATGTATATAATAATTTAGATTTAAATATCAATAATGACTTAAATATAAAAGGTGCAAATGTACTAGTAAAAGGTAAAACAAGAGCTAATATAAATGGAGATTTAAATATTGTATCTTTAAGAGATATTGAAAAAACAACATCTTCTTCTACTTCTATAGGAATGAGTGCAGGAGAATCTGGAGTAAGTGGAGCAAATGGCGGAATATCTGTTTCTAAAAGCACAAATAAAACTGTATTAACATCAAGTTTTATAACAAATGAATCAGATATAAAAGTAAAAGGAAATACACACCTAGAAGGATCAGTTCTAGCTTCTGGAACAATAGAT
>JABSOL010000081.1 GCA_013215985.1 Campylobacteraceae bacterium | reverse complement strand
TCTATTTGATAAAAGTGAAAAAATATTATCAAATAAAATTGCAAATGTTATTAATAATGATTGGATTAATACTTTATATTTATGGGCTGATGAGAATAAAATTCCTAATTGTGAACATGATTCTAAAAGAGGAATACCTAGGAATAAAGAAGATTTATTAAATCTAATTGAACTTAATTTATCAGCTTATGATTTAACATATATTCCAAAAGAAATATGTAATCTTGTAAAATTAAAAAAACTTAATTTAGATAAAAATAGATTAAGATTTCTTCCAAAAGAAATTAATAATTTTGTAAACTTAGAGGAGTTAAGTTTATCTAATAATTATCTTAGTAAACTTCCCGATGAACTTTTCGAGATAAAAACTTTGAAAGTTTTAAATGTATTTTCAAATAAGTTATCTCTTTTATCTACTAAGATATCAAATTTAGAAAATTTAAAAATTCTTAATTTATTAAGTAATGATTTAGAAGATATTCCAAAAGAACTATCATCTTTAAAATCTTTAGAAATACTTTATTTATTTGAAAATAAGCTAAAAACTTTACCTTCTTGTATTGGTAAATTGGTTAATTTAAAAGAGTTATTATTAAATGGGAATATATTAAAAGATCTTCCCTCAAGTTTAGGTGATTTAAAAAACTTACACTCTTTATCTTTATATGATAATATAATTGAAACTTTGCCATCAAGTTTAGGCTCTTTAAAAAACTTAAAATTTTTATGTTTATATAATAATAAATTAAGATTTTTACCAAAAGAGATTGAAAATTTATCTTCTTTAGAAGAGTTATGGTTATCAAATAACCATATAAATGAGTTATCTCTAGATCTAGAAAAACTAAATAATCTTAATTTCCTAGAACTAGATAAAGGCGTTAAAATTCCTAAAAACTTAGAATCTTTATTAGCCTAATCAAAAGAGTTTATTTATACTCTTTTGAAAACTTTTTCAATAACTGAATTATTGAGATAAAAAATGTAACTGTTGCAGGTCCGATAATCATTCCCCAAAAACCAAAAGAAGATAAACCAGCAATAATAGAGAAAAATATTAATATTTCATTTAATTCTGTTGGTGTTTTTACTATTTTTTGATTTATATATTTAATAATTATAGGTTTTACAATAGTATCTGCAAAAATAGAAATAACTATTAAAGAGTATGAAACAATTACTATCGCATTTGTAATATTTCCTGCATATAATTCATATATAGCTAAAGGAAGCCACATAATAAGACCTCCAACTATAGGTATTAATGAAGCAAATCCATATAATACTCCCAATAAAATCCCATCATATGAAAAGAATGATATAAATATACCAAATAATAAACCTTCAAATATAGCGGTTACTAAAATTGAATATAAAACTACAGACATTACATTTGAGCTTTCATAAAATAAAGTATTTGTATCTTCTTTTGATAAAGGTAGAGCATCTTTTACATATGTAGATAATTCTTTTCCATAAAAATTTGAGAAAAAATAAAATACTAATATCATAAACATATCGATAATAAATGAAGCAGAGTTTTTACCTAAATATGCTCCAAAACTTATTAGTTCTTGTATTAACTCAGGAATATTTATTTTCTCAAGAGCTTTAATTAAATACTCTTTTACTGTAATTAAATCATTAGGAATTGTATTAACCCAAAGTTTTACACTATCAAATATTGATATCAAAATACTTTGATCAATTTTATTAATTAATGTTGCAAAAGATAAAATACAGTATAAAACTGGAATAAAAAATATTGCAGTTAAAATTATGGTCATAATACTAGCTGCAATAAACTTATTTAATCTCTTTTGAAAATAAATATTTAATGAATTAGTTGCAACTGCTAAAAGTAGGGCAACTAACATAGTTTTTAAATAAGGTGAAAAAAGTTCTTGTAAAAAATAAATTGATAATAAAACTAAAGTAATTAAAAAATACTGCGATTTCAATTTTTGTCCTCATCTGTAGGATAAGCTACTGAAAACATTTCATAAGTTTTAATAGTTGCAATTCTTCCTCTTGCTGTTCTTTCTATATAACCATTTGCTAATAAATAAGGTTCAATTGCATCTTCAATTGTTCCCTCATCTTCACTTAAAGCAGCCGCTAGTGTTGAAAGTCCCATAGCTTTTCCTCTATTTGAAATTAGAAGTTCAAGTAAATTAATATCCATTTCATCAAAACCTGTATCATTAACACCTAATTCATCAAGTGCAAATTTACATCTTTTAATATTAATTTCATGCTCATTTGAAACTTCAGCAAAATCTCTTACTCTTTTTAATAATCGTAAAGCAACTCTTGGAGTTCCTCTACTTCTTTTTGCAATTTCAAGTGATGAGTCAATGTCTGATTCTTTTTCTAGTTTTATACTTGCAGTTTTTACAATTTTTGATAATTCATCTTGATTATAAAAGTGCATTCTAAAATGCATACCAAATCTATCTCTTAAAGGATTTGATAACATACCAGCTCTAGTAGTTGCTCCTATTAATGTAAACCTTGGTAAATCTATTTTTACAGTTTGGGCTGCTGGACCTGAACCTATAATAATATCCAATCTATAATCTTCCATAGCTGGATACAATATTTCTTCAACAGCAGGTGAAAGTCTGTGAATTTCGTCAATAAATAAAATATCACCTTCTTCAAGGTTTGTTAAAATTGCTGCTAAATCTCCAGCTTTCTCAATCATTGGACCTGCTGTAATTTTAATATTTGTATTCATTTCAGTAGCAATTAAATAAGCTAAAGTAGTTTTTCCTAAACCAGGAGGTCCATATAATAAAATATGATCTAAAGCTTCTTCTCTTCTTCTTGATGCATCAATAAAAACTCTTAAATTCTTTTTTATTTTACTTTGACCAATATAATCATCCCAAGATGAGGGTCTTAAACTTACTTCTGTGCTTTCTTCTTCAAAAGATATAGCTTCTACTTCTACAATTCTTTCCATTTTTAAGACTCTTTTCTTGAAATTTTATTCATTAATATTCTTCATTTGAATTCGGAAAACTTGTATCTTGAACATCTTCTCGAAATTGACTCACAGCCTCTTTAACAAGATTTGCACCATCTAAATAATGTCTTACAAACTTAGGTTTAAAGTCTTCAAAAAACCCTAGCATATCAGACCATACTAATACTTGACCATCAGTTACATTTCCAGCTCCAATTCCAATTACAGGAATTTTAACAGCAGCAGTAATTTCTTTTGCAACATGTGATAAAACACCTTCAACAACAATTGCAAAAGCTCCTGCTTTTTCAACTGCAAGTGCATCTTTAATTAATTGCTCTTTATCTTCTTGTGTTTTTCCTCTAACTTTATATCCACCTTCGCTTCTCACATACTGAGGCATTAAACCTATATGTGCCATAACTGCAATTGAAGAAGAAGTTAAATAAGAAATAATTTCTGCTTTATCAACTCCTCCTTCAATTTTTATAGCAGCTGCATTTGTTTCTTGATAAACTCTAACTGCATTTTCTAAAGCTTTGTCTTTATTTGAATATGTTCCAAAAGGCATGTCTAAAATCACAAAAGATTCTTTTGCACCTTGGCAAACAGCATTTGTATGATAAATCATTTGATCAAGTGTTGCACTTAATGTATCTTTTTTTCCAGCAAAACTCATATTTAAACTATCACCTACTAAAATCATATCAGCATGATTTTCAAATAGTTTTGCAAATAGTGCATCGTAGGCAGTTATCATTGTTAGTTTTTTATTATTTTTTGCTTTTTTAATCTTATTTATTGTCATTTTCTCAAATTTGTTTGTAATTATACTCATATAGATATAGTCCTCTTTATTATTAAAAGATATTTTAACAAAAAGATGTTTAAAATGCTGTAATTTACGATTCCTTAGTATTAATATGCTATTATTATTCATATTAAATTTAGGATTATATTTTGAAAAAACTAGTTGCATATATTACATCTTCATTTCCAAATAACAATTTTACTATTGATTTAGCTTTTAAAATGAAAGAAGCAGGAATTGATATCTTAGAATTAGGCATTCCTTTTTCAGACCCAGTTGCGGATGGTCCAATTATTGAAAAAGCTAATTTTCAAGCCTTAGAGAATGGTTTTAAATTAAAAGATTTATTTGAAGTTTCGCAGGCAATATCAAAAGACATTGATACTTTATGGATGGGATATATGAATCCTTTTTATAATTATGGAATGGAAAACTTTATGGAAAAAGCAAAAGATCTTAATATGTCTGGTTTTATTATTCCTGATTTACCACATGAGGAAGCAATTTTATATAAAACTTTATGTGAGAAAAATAATCAAGAAATAATTTCATTTGTAGCTCCTACACATTCAGAAGAAAGAATTAAAAAAGTTGTTCAAAATGCTAAAAAATTTATTTATATGGTAGCTTATACTGGTATTACAGGATCTGGTGCAAGTGAAGATTTATCTAAAATTATATCTGATGTTAGGAAACATACTAATACTCCTTTATATATTGGATTTGGTGTTGATGAAGATACTTGTAAAGATAAAGTAAAAGATCTTGATGGTGTAATTGTAGGATCTGCTTTTGTAAAACATTTGATAAATGATTCTTTATCATATAATGAAAAAATATCTAAAATATCGGCTTTAGCTAAAGAAATAAAAGAAAAAATTAACGAGTAAGAATGCAAACAATTAACGAACATATAGAATTTGTAGAAAACGATAAACAATGCTCATATTTTGATAACGAAAGATCAGATATGAGATATAAATTTATGCAAGAATGTGATAATGAAGAGTACCAAAATATGCTTGAACATGGATGGCGTAGATTTGGAAGAATGCATTTTGTACCTGAGTGCAATAAGTGTACAAAATGTATTTCTATGAGAATTGATGTTAAAAACTATATATTCTCAAAGTCTGAAAAAAGAGTTTTAAAGAAAAATGCTAATACAGAAGTTTATGTTCAAAAACCAAGTCTTAGTTTAGATCATTTAGCTTTATATGATAAATATCATAAATTTATGCATGGTAAAAAAGACTGGAATTATACTCCTATTGAACCTTTAGAATATGAGAGATCTTATGTTCAAGGAAAAGCTCCTTATGCTCATGAAATATTATATTTTGTGGAAGGTAAGTTAGTTGCCGTTGCTTTATCTGATATTTTAGAGGAATCAATTTCTTCAATTTATTGTTTTTATGATCATGATTATGCACATTTATCTTTAGGTAAGTATTCAATTCTTGCACAAATTAAAATTGCAAAAGATATGAACATACCATATATTTATTTAGGCTATTGGATTAAAGAACATTATTCAATGGGATATAAAAAAGCTTATACACCTTTTGAAATATTAACAAATAGAGTTTCTTTAGATGAAAAAACAATATGGGAAAAATATGAAGTATAATACTATAATGATATTAGCAATTCTAATTACATCTTTTTTCTCTTTAAGTATTGCTTATTTAGTATGTAATTATTTTGTATCACAGTATACTTTTTATAAAATGTTTCAATTGATTTTAACTATTTTATTAATGACTACATTTTATGCACCTATTAAACATATTTTATTGAAAAATATGAAAATAAAAGGAGATGATAATGAATAAAGTTTTTATATTCTTAACTTTACTTATTTGTTCTTCAAGTTTAAATGCTAGTGCTTCAAGTGAATGTATAATCATAAAAAAAGAGAATTCAATTATTTGCAAATATATGCGTTCAAGTAAAGATATAGATAGAGAAGTCCGAATTGAATGGGTAAACCCAAAAGATATTATTTCTAGAGTTAGAAATGTTATTATTCCTGCAGGTCATGGTTCTATTTATGATTTTAGATATATAGATGGAAGAGAAAAAGGAATATGGATATTTAGAGTAATTGATAATAAAACTACTACTTTAAGTACTTTTGAAATAGAATAGTTCTTAGTGAATTATTTTTTCAATAGATTAATAAAGGGTTGAAACAATAATTTTCTAATAGAATCAAACTCATCTTTATTTTTTAATCCAAAATGTATTTTTTTTATATCTTTACTTATTTGTATACTTGAGAACATATAATCCCAAATAGCTAAATATCCACCAAAGTTTTTATTATAATATTTTGTACTATGGTGTATTTGATGCATATAAGGTGAAATAAGAACTTTCTCTAAAAAAGAAGGATATCTTATCTTAAT
Source organism: Campylobacteraceae bacterium (assembly GCA_013215985.1). Classification (GTDB taxonomy): domain Bacteria; phylum Campylobacterota; class Campylobacteria; order Campylobacterales; family Arcobacteraceae; genus NORP36. Next base: position 5,206 of record JABSOL010000081.1, on the reverse strand, counting down.
ATGAGAATGTCTTAAATTACTAGCACACAGTGAAAATATGAATACAAATATATTTACTCCAAAAATAGAATAAATATCTATCATACCTGCAAATAAATATACAAAAACTCCAGTTATAAAACCAATGCTTAAAGAATATCTAAATCCAAATAATATATTTTCAATAGGATGAACTCTATAAAAAGTAAATGGCGTTAAAACTTTTGCGCTATGATGAACTTTATGGAATTGCCATAAAAAAGGTAATAGATGTAAAAGTCTGTGAGTTAAATATCTCGTGAAATCACTAAAAATAAATATTGAAATTGTATAGTAGAAAATTACAAGTTCGTATGATGTATGAAGTCTTATATATCCAAAATAATCCATTAAAAACATAGAAGTACTAAAAGCTACTGTTTTAGCACTTATTACTATAGGATAGATTAAAAGTAGTTTTATAGCATTTGAAATAAAGAAATAAATATAATCAAGTTTTGCACTTGGGTGTAACCAAAGTTTTTTTGATAAATTTATTCTTTTTTCATTTTTATTAAAATACAAATAAAGAAAAGCTATTAATACTGAACTTATTAAATATAAAAAAAATATTCTTTTATTTGCATTTATAAAATACTCAAGTCCTAAATATGTATCCACTAGTCACCATCAGCATCTAAAATTTTAGCAGTAACTCCTAAAGCTTGAATTAGTGTTTTATAATATGACATTTGTAAAGAGTTTAACGATAAATAAAGTTTTTTTACATCTTTTTTGATAAAATCTTCATTTTTAATTGATTCAACATTTACTAAAGCATTTTTAATAATATCTTTAATAAGTGAAACTTCTTTATTGTAAGAGTTTTTAACTAACATATCTCCAAAATCATAATTATTTGAATCCATTACTTCTTTATGAGTTAATATAATAGATTTTACCGCTTCGTATGAGTTTTTACTAAGTGCATATTCTGCTCTTTTATTATCTGCTTTGTTTCTATATTTTCTTGAAAATCCAGCCACATCACCAACTCTCCAATCTTTTACTTTAAAAGATGAATCAACTAAAGCATTGATAATTAAAGCATTTGCCCATTTAATATCTGCTAAAAACTTTTTTGTATCATTTTCATATACAGTTTTAATTTCAGTAAATCTATTAATTAAGTTTTTAAGAATTATTTTTGAAATATCTCTGTGTTTTTGTGTAAAAGTTTTATCATATAATACATATTCTAATGCAGTAATTGTTTTATATGAATGTTTAAACATAGATATATCTAAAGAATCTGATGATTTAATAACTCTCATCATATGCTCTTGTAATTTCTCTTTTTGATTATGAAATACATCAATATATCTAGGAGTATCTAAAGCATCATCATTAAAATCACCAGCTAAATAAAAGGCTTGTACACTTTTCCAAGATATTATAAGTTTTGTAAAATCTTTTTTTAAAATATTAAGTTCTTTCTTAGCCTCAAGATCTTTTAAAAAGTTTTGAGCCGCAATTATTGATGAATTAGTATTTTTCATTAATACATTCGTTAGTAATTCTTTCATAACTTTTTCATCTACTGGTTTTGCCCAAATTGATGAAATTAATAAAAACACTGTAAATATTATTTTTTTCATTATAGTTCCTTAATAAAGTTAATTAATTTTTCTCTTTTTTCTTTATCTAAATTCATAAATGCATCTTTTGCATTTTTTGCCTCGCCATTATGCCACAATATTGCTTCTTCAATACTTTTAGCGCGACCGTCATGTAAAAAATCAACTCTTTTTCCAATTGCTTTTGAATATGATTCTATTCCCCATAAAGTAGGTGTTCTCCACTCTCGTGGGTTTGCTTTAAACTCAGATCTTCCATCTGATAATTCTTCACCCATATCATGTAATAATAAATCACTATAAGGACTTATTATTAAATTGTTTTTTGTTTTTAATTTAGGTGTATGACATGATGCACAGGCTAAATCTGTAAATAATTTCTGACCTTCTTTTTGAGTAATTTTCATTTTAGGAACTTTTAAATGTCTTAAATAAAAATCAACAGCTTCTAATCTGTAATCAGGAACATCAATTGCATCTCTAGGTTTAGGAGCTGATAAACATTTGATTTGAGTTTTTGTACAATTGTCATTTGGAAAATAACTTGTAGTTAGACCCATGTCATTATGAAAAGCAGCTGCACTTTGGTGTTTAACTGTAGGGGCACTTGCTTTATATGTATATCTTCCTAATCTATAATCATCATGAATAATTGAATAAACTATATTAGCTTTTCCAGAAATTCCATCATTATTTATATCATTTTCATCTTCATTTTTAAGAATTTCTTCATCATCTAAGAGTTCAAGTAAGCCTAATCCAACTAGAGGAGGGGCTTTTCTTACTGAAATAATTGCATTTTTGTCTAAAGGTCCATAATTTAAATCATATAATGAGTATGTAGGTTTGCTTAAAACTACGGTTTGACCATCTTTATATGTTTCATATTTATTAGTATATTTAATAGCTAGTTTTCCTTCAAAAGGAACAGATCGTGTTCCATTTAAAGATAACTGAGCTCCATAAACTGCTTCTGGAGTAAAACCCATTTTTTTGTAACTGTCGTTAGTTTTTGAATTAGGAATTGATAATCTTACAACCATATGTCTTGAGACATTGTTTTTATTATATACAGAACCTAAAGCATTATTGGGATGACAGGAAATACAGGTATTTGAGTTAAATAATGGTCCTAATCCATCTCTTGCAGTTGTTGCGCTTGGAGCTTCTACCCAAGGAATTCTAAAAAAACTTTTCCCAAGTATAAAAGAATCTATTTCTTCATTTGATAAATTTGATGTTGGTTTGATAAAGGCTTTTTTTGAAGGCGTAGTGTAGTATTTTGTATTAAAAGCATTAAGCCCTGTAGCACAAAGTGCTACAAGGCTCAAGCTAAAAGCTAAAATCTTCATTTAGATTTTAGTTTCTTCTGAATCAGTTACGTCTTCAACAGATAATGAAATTCCATTAGCTTGTGCAACGTTAACCATTAAATCACCTAATTTTCTCATTTCATTTTTTAATTTTACAATTACTTTTGATTGAGGATCTGAAGGCATAATTTGTCTATCAAAGTGTCTTGAAGTTCTAGCAATTTCATCAATAGATGCAATTTTTGTTTCAATTGAAGCCATTAAATCCATTACTTTAGCTTTAGTATTAGCATCTAATGCATCAATTGGAGCTTTTCCAAAATCTTTACCTTCATAAGTTGAAGTTAAAACATTTTTGAAACCTTGGTAATTTGTTGCAATATCTCTATGAGTATTATCAGAGAAACAAGAATGCTCATCTTCTTCTGAAGGAGTTAAAACTGCAACAGCAATTCTTTCATTTGCAAGTTCAGATTTAATAAATACACCCATTCCCGCAAAAATTTGTTTTAATGCATCTTCTTTAGTAATATTTTTAGAAGCATCAGTACCAGTTAGTTTATTTTGGATTGCTAATTTGTAAATACCATCTGCAGTCCAAGCTGAAGATACCATTTCTAAATCGTTAACAATTTTTTCAGATGCAGCTTTTAAGTAAGCTAATCTTCTTTTTGCATTTTTTTCTGAAGTAAAATCACTTAATGGTCTTTGACCTGCAGTCATATCGCCTTTAGTAATTCCATCTTTCATAAAGTTAGAATAATCTTGATCTTGACCCCATAAAATAAACTCAACAGCATGGTATCCAGTTGCAACATTTGCATCTCCACCATTTTCATTTAATGCAGTTAAAGCTTTTACAGAAATCTTTTTAACATTAACAACTGAAGAACCTTCACCACCTGGGTTAAAGTCACCTTTAGTATCAATAATGTTTCCAGAAGTTTTAGCCCCACTTGCATCAGTAGTATAATCAATCATATTTTCATCTAAAGGCCAAGCATTTAACTGTCCTTCTAATGAACCATAAGTATCAGCAACCCAACCATCTTCAGCATCAATAGGACCATTAGCAAGTCTGAAAATTTCAGTTTGACCATAAGATTCTCTTGAGTTTAACCAAGCAGTTTTAGCTTTAGCAAAGTTTTCTTCTGTAGGCATTTCAGAGAATACATCAATAGCAAATCTTAAAGAAACTGCATCTTTTAAAGCATCAGAATAATTCATAGTTGCTAAGTTAGAGTAAGAATTTAATAAAGTTCCATTACTTTCCATTTTACTTACATTGTTATTGTAACAACCAGAAAATGCTAGTACAGCAGCAATGCTAAGAGAAGCAGCGATTAATTTTGTTTTGTTCATATTTTAAGCCTTTTTAATTTTTATACGAAATTAAAACATAATTAATCTTTATTATAACTTAATAGTGAGAACAATTATCACTTTATATTCTTTGAATATTTTTATTTAATAACATTATAAAATCCATAGATTCTGATTTTATTTTGTTATTTAGTTTCTCTTTATTAATAAATGTTTTATTTGATAAATTATGTAAAGCCAAAATATGGTCATCAATTTTTCTAATCAAATTTCTATTTTGTAACAGAAGTACAATCTTTGCTGAGTTATGTTTTATGTTTCTTATTTTTTCATCAATGTTTTCACTATCTAATAAAAGAAGGTCTTCGCTTAGATTTGAGAACAACTCAAGTTTAGTAGTTCTAATCCATCTTTTTGTTTCCATTTTATTATTTAGTTTTGAAATAACTAATGTATCTATTGCTTTTGTAATGATGGCACCAATTACAGCAGATCTGGCTACTGTACCAAATAAAGCTAAACTAAACATAGATTTCCTTTTGCATTTTTTATATTATAGCAAAAAAATAATTCTTTTCAGATTAAAACGATAATTATTATCAAGATTAATATTTAGTTAAGTTTAACTGTGATAAATTACTGTTAAAATAAGACTTATGCAAATAAATCTATTAAAAGGATAAGATAATTGAAAAAGTTCGAAATTACTTTTGACACGTTTTTAAAAAACTTTAAAGAACATGTTTCTAAACTTGGATTTAAAAATTCAATACAAAAAGACTATATATTAAAAAACCTATATTATAGTGAAGATCATTTAACTGCTGAAAATATAGTTTTTAATGTTAAAAAAGACTACAACATTGATGTTGGAATTGCTACTGTTTATAGAACAATGAAATTTTTTGAAGAAATGAATATAGTTAATTCTTTAGATATTGGTGATGGAACTAAAAGATATGAATTAAATTTGTC
>JABSOL010000080.1 GCA_013215985.1 Campylobacteraceae bacterium | reverse complement strand
TAATCTTTATGATAGTTGTTTTTAATAAATTTAGTAATATCTTGTATATTATAAATATGATCATAATATTTTGTTTTAATTGCATTTTCTAAAATAGCTTTTGCTTCACAATCTTTTGGATCTTCAATAATTATGGTACTTGAGTTTTTATCAAGGTTTTCTAAAGAATCACTTCCATCAGCCCCATAACCACAAACTAAAATAGCTAAAAGAGTATTTTTATATTCATTTGAGAATGACTCAAAACTTGTACTTATTGAAGGTTTTGAATAATTCCTTTTTTTCTCATCACTTAAAAATATATATGAACCTGTAACTGTTAAGTGTTTTCCAGGAGGAGCTGTATAAATACAAGCTTCTTCAACTCTCATATCAGCTTTTGCTTGTATAACTTTATAATCTTTTGTATATATTTGAAGAATTGATGATAATGATGATATATTATCAGCTTTTTGGTGCATAATGAAAAAGATACTCATATTTGATTTTGGTAGATTTTTTACTATTTCAATAAATTTATCTAAACTACCAGCACTTCCTCCAATTACGATATATTGTATATTTTCATAAATTACTTTAAATCCTAAATACATTAAATAAGATTTTAAAACAGATTCATTTGTATAAATTTTTATTCTATTTTTAATCTCATTTAATCTTATAATTATTTCTTGTGGAATTATTTGTAAATTTAAAAAACTTATCTCTATTTCTTTTTCATAAACTAATAAGTTTAGAACTTCATTTATATAAAGTTCATTTTTTAAATTTTGTACAATAATTTTTAAAATGTTTCCATTTTTTGAAGAAATTACATTCATTTATGTTTTTTATTTGACCAAATATTTATTAAATTAGATAATAAATCTATATCAATAGGTTTTGATAAATAATCATCAGCACCAATACTTATACATTTTTCTCTATCTTCTTTCATAGCTTTTGCAGTTACAGCAATAATTGGTATATGTTTTAATTTATCATTAGATCTAATACTCTCAATTGCTTCATAACCATTCATTACAGGCATCATAATATCCATTAGAACTAAATGTGTATCAGGATGTTTCTCTAAGAATTCTATAGCTTCTTGACCATTAAAGGCTGTTTGTGTATTTGCGTTAAATTCTTTTAATGCAGCATCTAAAACAAAAATGTTTTTAATATCATCATCTACTATTAAAATATTTTTATTTGATAAATCAAGTTCTCCAAATATTTGAATTTTATTTTCTTTTATTTGAATATTTGTTATTTCAGATGTTTTTTTATTTTCTTGTCTTTCTATATTTTCTTTTGAATCACCTCTATGTAGAAATAAATTAATTTCATTTAAAATTCTTTCATTAGAATTTGCTGTTTTTATAATAATACTAGTACTATATTCTTGTAGTTTAATTTTATCTTCTTTATCTAAATCTTTTCCTGTGTATATAATAATTGGTAAGTTTGGATATGCATTTTTAATAAATTCACATACTTCATAACCAGATCCGCCTTCAAGTCCTAAATCAACTACAACAGTATCAAACTTCTGAGTTTTAACTTCTTTTATTGCATCTTTTGCATTTTTCACACCTACAATATTAACGCCTTCTCCAACAAGCTCAATTAATGCTTCTCTATGAACTTTATCATCTTCTACAATTAATAAATCTTTAATTTGTTTTTCTTTAAAAGAATCAATTGATGTAATCATTTCATTAATATCACCATCAAATACAGGTTTTTGTAAATAACCAATTGCTCCTAATTCTAAAGTTTCATAGTTTTTATCTTTTGAAGAAATAATATGTACAGGAATATGACGTGTTTTATTATTTGATTTTAGTTTTTTTAATACATCAACTCCATCCATATCAGGTAGAGTTAAATCAAGCATAATTCCTTTAATATTAAATTTATCAACAAGCTCTAAACCAGATGTTGCATCAAGAGCAATTAAAGCATAAGAATTTGATTTCTTAATTTCATCATATACTACTTCTGTAAATGTTTGGTCATCATCAATAATTAAATAAGCTTCATCATTGTTTTTTATAATTTTTCTATCATCTTCTATTTTACGATTATTATTCATTTTAACTATTGGTGCTACGTGAGTACTTTGAGTATAAGATATATGACTTTTATTATTTTCATCTTTTTCTAAAATAGGTAATTCGACTATAAATTCGCTTCCTACATCTACAGTAGATTCTAAACTTAATGTTCCACCTAATAATTTACTTAATTCTTTTGAAATAGATAAACCTAAACCAGTTCCTCCAAATTCTCTACTTGTACCACCATCAGCTTGAATAAAGGCTTTAAAGATTAAATCTTGTTTATCTTTTGGAATTCCCATACCTGTATCAATTACTGAAATTCTAAAATCAAATTTAGGGTCTTTTGCTTTTGCTATTTTTAAAGTAATTGACCCTTTAGATGTAAATTTAAATGCATTTGAAACTAAGTTTCTAATAATTTGAGAAATTCTATCTCTATCACTATTAATATTTTCTTTGTATTCATCAATGATTTTAAATTCTAAACCTTTATCATGTGCTGTAAAATCAAATACATCTTTCATTTGTTTTAATAAATCACCTGGATTAAAAGTATCAACTATTACTTCCATTTTTCCAGATTCTACTTTTGAAAGATCTAAAATATCATTTATTAATCTTAATAATTCATTTCCTGAATCATAAATAGTTTTAGCTTTTCTAACATCATGTTCATTTAATGTTTGTTTTGAATTCTTTTGAAGTAAAGAAGATAAAAGAATAATTGAATTAAGAGGAGTTCTTAATTCATGAGACATATTTGCTAAAAACTCTGATTTATATTTACCTGATCTCTCTAATTCATCTGCTTTGTTTTGAATTTCTTGTTTTGTATCTTCTAAAGCAGAATTTTGTAGTTTTAGATTTTGTTCAGATAATACTAATTGTTGTTGCTGTTCTTCCATACTTGCATTAGCTTCTTCTAACTGCTGCTGTTGTTCTTCCATACTTGCATTAGCTTCTTCTAGTTTTTGCTGTTGTTCTTGCATATTAGAATTAGCAATTTCTAATTCTTTTTGGTTTTTTTCTAAATCTTTATTAAATTGTTCTGATTTTTTTAATAATACATTTACTATATTATTTTGAATTGCAGTTGATAAAGATATACATATTGTTTTTGAAATTAGCTCAAAAAAGTCTAAGTCTTGTTTTCTAAATTCTTTAAATGAAGCTATTTCTATTACTCCAAATAATTCATTTTGATGTATTAGGGGGAAAGTATAAGAATTAAGAGCTTCTTTTGTAATAATTCCTGTAGTAATTAAACTTGCATCTTTTTGTATTCTTTGTAATAATATAGGCTGCTTTTGTTTCGCAACTTGTCCTATAATTCCTTCACCTAATTTAAAAGTATTAGATAATTCATCTCTTATTACATGAGCAAAAGAAGCATATTGTATTAGCGTTTGTATTTCTGTTTTATAAATATATAATACACCAACACCTGAGTTTGAGTATTTGGCTACAAAATTAATTGATTCTTCGCATGTCTCTTCTAAAGACTTAGCATTTATTAATATTTGATTTAATTCATGAACTCCTGATTTTAACCAACGTTCCTTATCATTTATTTCAATGTTTTCTTTTGTTTGTTCAATTACTATATTAACAGCTTCACTCATAATACCAATTTCATCAGAACTTGTTACTTCTAATAGTTTGATTTCTTTATTTTCTCTATTTAAATATTTAAAAAAATCTAATAAACCACCTTGAAATCTATTTAATGAATTAATTATATATTTTTTAATTATAAAGTATGTGCAAAGTAAAACAAGAAAAAATGTTATTATTGCAATTAGAATAATTGAATTTCTTAATTCCATTGTTTTAATACTTACTTCACTTAAATTTATTTCTGATAAAATAACCCAAGACAATTCTTCATCAATAAAAAATTTAGAATATGATGATAAAACCTCATTACCTAAATAATCTTTTATAATCTCATTTCCAATCATACCTTTGTATGCATTCTTAATAGAAAGTGTTTCTACTTTACCGGATTCTTTTTGTTTAAAAGAATTATTTAATGAATGAGTTGAAGGTGATAAAAAACTATCACTACGCATAAGATAATCTTCTCCAACTAAATAATCTTCTTGGCTAGATTTATATCCACCTCTAAAGTTCATAATATCTTGTATATCTTTATTATTAATTTGAAAAACTAAAACAGCTTCAAATACAGAATCAATATAAATAGGAGTTCCTAAGAACATTGTAGGTTTAGAATCATTAGCAGAATACTCTTCCATATCAACAAAAGTAGTTTTTTTATTTTCTCTTACTTTATTCCAAAGTTTTGCTAAATTTGATTTTCTATATTTACCATGTAATAAGTTTTCACCATAATCATTGTTTTGAGCATATGAATAAAATATATGTCCACCATTTCTTGAAATTATTAAAACATTTGAAAAAGGATAAGTATGAGTATAGTTTTTATAGAATTTATCCCATTTTTCTTTAATTTTAACTACATCTTTATCATCTATTGGAAATGATGAGTGAGAACTTACATCTAAATGAGAATATAATTTTTTATAATCTTTTATAAGATCTTTAACATAAGACATATTTCTTAGTAAATTAATTTGTTTTGTGTATAAATCAAAAGATTTTTCTAATTGTTTTGATTTTGAGTCTCTATTAGATGCAAGTTGCTCAAACTCTACCTCTATTAGGGCGTTAATAGACTTATTATAGGAAATCATTCCTAATGCACTAGATAAGATTATAAGCGAAATCGCTGATAAAAAAAGTAACTTTAATTTAATCGAGATATTATTCATCTTAACTCTTTATATTAATTTATTTCATATATATTATCATAAAATATTAAAAAATAATATTTTATGACTTTGATAATATTTATAGACAGATAAAGAGATATAATTAAATTAATTGATTTTTAGAATAATTTAGATATAATCGCGTTATAATTATTAATGGAGATTTAATGGTACAAACAGTTAACCTTAAAAAAACTTACGGATCTAGAGTTTTATTTCAAGATATTAACGTAAAACTAGATACAGGAAAAAGATATGGTCTTATTGGTGCTAATGGTGCTGGTAAAACAACTTTTTTAAAAATACTTTCTGGTATTGAAGATTTAACAGATGGTGAAGTACAAGTACAAAATGGTAAAAAAATTGGAACTTTAGGGCAAAATCAATTTGCATATGAAGAATTCTCAATTTTTGATACAGTTTTATTAGGTAATAAAAGATTATATGATGCAATCAAAGAAAAAGAAGAATTATATTTAGTTGAATATACTGATGCAATCGGTGATAGACTTGGTGAATTAGAGATGATTTGTTGTGAAGAAGATCCTACTTATGAGTATGATGTTAAAATTACTAAAATCTTAGAAGATTTAGGTTTTCCAGCAGCTCAACATACTGATTTAATGTCAACTATTACTGGTGGAGATAAATTTAAAGTTTTATTAGCACAAGTTTTATATCCAAAACCTGATGCATTATTCCTTGATGAGCCTACGAATAATCTTGATATTGCAACTATTGGTTGGTTAGAAAATAGATTACAACACCATGATGGTACTATGGTAGTTATTTCTCATGATAGACACTTCTTAAATTCAGTTTGTACAAACATTTTAGATGTTGACTTTAAACAAATTAGAGAGTTTACTGGAAACTATGATGATTGGTATATTGCTTCTACTGTAATTGCTAAACAAAATGAAAAAGATACAAACAAAAAACTAAAAGAGAAAGAAGAACTTGAAGCTTTTGTTCGAAGATTTTCTGCTAATGCTTCTAAAGCAAAACAAGCAACTTCAAGACAAAAACAACTAGACAAACTTGATATTGGTTCTATTAAAGTATCTTCAAGAAGAGATCCATCAATTATCTTTAAACAAAAAAGAGAAGTTGGTAAAGAAATTTTAACATTAAAAGATGTTACTAAATCATACGATGGTAGAGTTGTTTTAAATAACATTTCATTTACTGTTGAAAAAGACGATAAAATTGCAATTATCGGTGCAAATGGTATTGGTAAAACAACTTTATGTGAAATCATGGTTGAAAATATTAAAGCTGATTCTGGTGATATCTTATGGGGTGCTACTATTCAAAATGGTTATTTCCCTCAAAATGCAACTGATTTAATTGATGGTGATATTACACTTTATGATTGGTTAAGAAACTTTGATAGAGATGCTGACATTGGCGAAATCAGAAACTGTTTAGGTAGAATGTTATTTAACGGTACTGAGCAAGAAAAAGATGTTAAGTCTTGTTCTGGTGGAGAAAAACACAGAATGATGTTATCAAAAATCATGTTAGAACAACCTAACTTTATGATTTTAGATGAGCCTACAAATCACCTTGACTTAGAAGCTATTATTGCTTTAGGTGAGGGACTATTAGCTTATCCTGGTTCTGTAATTTGTGTATCACATGATAGAGAATTATTAGACGTTTATGCAAATAGAATATTTGAAATCCAAGCGGATGGAACTATTATTGACTTTAAAGGTTCTTACGAAGAATTTATTGATCAAAAACCATCAAAATAATAATAAATCGGATTAATCCGATTTATTTTAAAGAATAGAAGAAAAATTTCTTTCTTTTATTCTTCCTTCTTTTCTTCTTAGGGCATCGTTATATCTTCTTTTATCATCATCAGACTCTAATATTAATTTAGGAACTGCTTTAGAATTTCCATCTTCATCTACTGATACCATTGTAAAATAACAAATATTTGTATGTTTTGTTTCTCTATTTTTAACATCTTCTGATATTACTTTTATTCCAATTTCCATTGAAGTTCTACCTGTATAATTTACAGATGCATAAAATGTAACTAAAGATCCTATTTTTATTGGGTTTTTAAATAAAACCATGTCAACTGAAAGTGTAACAGCATAGTCTCCTGTATATCTAACAGAACAAGCATAAGCTACATGATCTAACATTTTTAGTATTTCTCCACCATTTACAATATTTCCAGAAAAGTTAGCTTTATCAGGTGTCATAAGCATAGTCATAGTAAGTGATTTTTCTTGAGTCTTAGTCATATAATTATTCCTTTAATGGATAAGTATAGAGTAAAAGACTCAAGAATATAATATATTTATATATTATTTAATATAAGTTAATTATTTATTTATATATCGTTCTAAAAGTAACATATTAAAGTAAAGAGTTATATTCTTCTTCATTTAATGTTTTTACTTTTAAAGTTACGGCTTTATCGTATTTGCTTCCGGCATCTTCTCCATAAATTAGAAAATTAGTTTTAGCAGATACTGAAGAAGATACTTTGGCACCTAATTCTTCTAATTGTTTTTTAATAATTCCTCTAGAAATACTCATAGTTCCTGTTAAAACAACAGTTGTACCTTTAAAAGTATTCTCGGCAGCTTCTACTCGTTCTTGGATTTTAGGATTTATTATTTCAAAAAGTTTTTTAACTAAAGTATCATTAACTCTTAAGAATTCTAGAAATGAAGTTACCATTTGCTCACCAAAACCATCCATTTTAATTAAAGTATCAAAATCAAGTTCAAAGAATTTACTTCCATGAGAAAGAGCTATTTCTTTAGAAGCTACTTCTCCAATATGTTCAATTGCTAAAGCATTTATAAATCTATGAAGTTCAACACCTTTTGTATTATTTATTGCTTTTAATAAGTTATTTATTCTTTTTTCTTTAAAACCTTCTAAATCAATTAAGTCTTCAAATTTTAAAGAGTAAAGGTCTAAAATATCTTTGATTTTATTCTGCGTTACTAAAATCTCAACAATTTTAATTCCTAAACCATCAATATTCATACAGTTTTTTGAGGCAAAATAAATAATTGAATTTACAACTCTTGCTGAACAATCTAAGTTTTGGCATTTAATTAAGATTCCTTCATCTAATAAGGGACTTTCACAGTTTGGGCAAAACAGTGGTCTCATAATTGCTTCTGAAGAATCTGATCTTCTATCTGTAAATACTTTTGTGATTTTTGGAATAATATCTCCACTTTTAATAATAATAACTTCATCATCTATTCTTAAATCTAATCGCTCAATTTCATCATAATTATGTAAAGATGCTTTTTCAACTGTTGATCCATCAATTAATACAGCTTCAACAAGTGCAACTGGAGTAATAACACCAGTTCTTCCAATTTGTTGAATAATATCTAATACTCTTGTAGTTTTTTCAACTGCTGGAAATTTATACGCACAAGAATATCTAGGAAACTTAACTGTATGACCTAATTCATCTTGAGTATCTAAATCATCAATTTTAATTACCATTCCATCTAACATCATAGCAATTGAATCTCTTTGTTTAATGATTTCATGATAAATCTTCTCAATTCCTTCAACTGTAGAAGTTAAAGTTTTTAAAGGAGGGCAAGCAAAACCTAGAGAATAAATATATTCCATCATTAAAGAGTTTCTTGTAAAGTCTAGTGAATTTTCACCAACTCCCCATACATTAAAAAATAGTTTTCTTTTAGCTGTAATTTTTGGATCTAATTGTCTTAGAGATCCTGCTGCTGCATTTCTTGGGTTTGCAAATAAAGCTTCGCCATTTTTAGCTCTTTCTTCATTGATTTTTTCAAAGTCTGCTTTTTTAATTACAATTTCACCTCTAATTTCAATTAAAGATTTTTCTTTGATTTCTAGGGGAATTGAATGTATTGTTCTTACATTATTAGTAATGTCTTCACCAATACTACCATCACCTCTTGAAATAGCTTGTTTTAATAAACCATTTTCATAAATAAGATTTAATGAAGCACCATCAAATTTAGGTTCACAATAAAATTCTAAATTAGTATTTACTTTTTTAGCTCTGTTAATCCAATCTTCTAACTCTTTAGTATTAAAAACATCTTCTTGTGACCACATTCTACTTAAATGGCTTGCTTTATTAAAACCATCTAATACAAATCCACCAACTCTTTTATTAGGTGAGTTAGGGTGGCCTAAAGAAGGATTATCTTGTTCGTAAACTAAACATTCTCTACTTAATAAATCATATTCTTCATCACTGGCTTTTGGGTTGTCTTCTACATAATATGCATGTGCCCAAAGTATAAGTTTTTCTATTTTTGCTGTGTATTCATTTTGATTCATTATTTATCTTTATATTTTTTGCAAATTATAGCAAATATATTACTTTTAATAAATGATATTTGCTTATTTTATTTGTAAAATACTAAATTTATATAATTATTATTATTTGATCATTAAAATACTTCTTATATTAAATCTTTTGTAAAATATTAACTCTAAAAGGTTTTAAGAACTTAACTTTTCCATTGTTTGCGTATTCTTCATATTTCTTTTTTACATCTTTGTATATATCAGCAGATATACTATCTTCATTATAAGATAAATTCATTTGCTTAGTTTTGAAGTCCTCATAAGATGAATATTCTACTTCTGTATTAAAGAATATTTCTTTGAATAATTTAAACTCTTCATTACGAACTGCTTCTTTGATATTTTTATATGCTTCTTCTCTTACTTTTTGTTCATTATGGAATATAGAAACAAGTTCATTTTGTTTTCCTTGGAATAGGGGCTCTGAAATATATACTAATCCATTTCTTTTTAGAACTCTTTTTATCTCAATCAGGGCTTTTTTCATCTCATTCACTGGGATATGATGAAATGATTTAAACAAAAAAACTAAATCAAATGTTTCATTTTCGAATTTTAGCTCTTGTGCTGGGTAATTTAGGTAATTTATTTTTTCATCTTCTTTTGTGATTAATTCATTGTTTTTAATGTTCTTTTCTAATTGAATAGAATCAACTTCACAGGCAAATATTTCTATATTTAATACATTTTTTTTTAATTCTTTAGAGATTAAAGCCTCTCCACAACCTAAGTCTAAAATAGTTTTATTATCTAAATTCATTGTTTGGATAAGGTACATTTCATTAATTATTAAGTCTATTTCTTTTTTATATTCTTGCATTATTAAAGCCTTTTAAGATAGTATTTAAGTATACAATTTTAAATAAGAATATACTAACTTATATTAGGAAACTAATTAATAAGTATAAAAATTATTTATTATTGTTTTGCTAAGATATAAGTAAATAAAACATAGGAGCACATTATGACACTATATGGAATTACAATGGATTTTGATGATATTAGAACATGTGGTTTGCTTCCTGATCTTTGTGTAGATTGGGATCATAGATCTGAAGAACTTAGTGAAAATGAGGCTTTTGATTTATATTGGAATAAAAACACTCAAGAGTTGTTATCAAAAACACAAAAACTTGTTTTAGGTAATGATGGTAATAAATCGTTAGTTTACTCAGCAGATGAAGAAGCGATTTCTTTTATAAAAGAAATCTTTAAAGAAATGACTTTAAATTCTTTAGAATATGAAGATATTAATCAATGTGAGAGATGTATAACGCTTGATTATTTGAAGTTAGTTTAAGTTTATAGTTCCATCTCTTTAAAAAGATGAAACTATATAGTATTAAATACTTTTTATATATAAAGAGTATTTAATTTATAGTTTTTTAGATTCTTTATTTAATTTTTACAATATTAATACTTGCAATAAATAAATCAGAATCATCTTTATGTACACCTTCCTTAAAATCTGTATCAGAACTCTCCGATGTAAATTTTGTGATGTTTTCTTTTGGACTTGTACTTGAATCAGCTGATGTAAAGTTAAGCCCTGAATCACTACCTGCATCATATACTTTTAAATTAATAGTTTTAGAATTTAACCATTTACCATTTTCTAATAAATTTAAAGAATCAATTCCTATAAACCAATCTGGACTTGGAGCTAACATTGTTACAAGTGAAATATAAGGATGTGCAGAGTTTACTGAAACAACAAAGTTTAACTCATCTGTACCTTTTGGTATTCCTCCCGTTAATATTTTAAGATCTGCAGATCCTGCTTTGATTAAAGCAGTTATTTCATTTGAAATAATATCAGTTTTACCTGTTTGTGCAACTACAATTACACCTGCTGTAGCTTTTTCACCAACTTTAAATATTCTAGTACTTGAATCGTGACTTACTCCTACAATTGGAGAGAAGTGAGCATTTGAAGGGTAGTTTGTAGGAAATGTACTTCCAGACCAATTTCCTTTAAATGTAACTTGATACTTAACTTCTGACTTTTGATCAGTATTATTAGAAGACGATGAATGTCCACAACCTACGAATATAGATACAAGTAAAAATAGAAATAGAAATTTTAGATTTTTCATAATATATCCTTCTTTTTTTTTAAGTTTTTTAAGTTTATTATTTTTATGTGTAGTTTTTGTTTATTCTCTTTAATAAAGTAATTAATATTATATATAATTAGATTTTTATTATCATTATTAATGTATTTAATTACTATAATCCATTTTAAATATATAATTTATGGAGTAGATTAGAATGAAGATGTACTTATTATGCTTAATTTTTAGTTTTTTATTGTTTGTATGTGGAAATGATACTAATACTGAAGATAATGTAAAT
>JABSOL010000079.1 GCA_013215985.1 Campylobacteraceae bacterium | reverse complement strand
CCATAGCACTCAAGATAGTGTATTAAAAGACAAAACTCAAAAAAGGGAAGTGAAAATTATAATTGATAGATTTTATCAGTTATTTATCTGGAATTGATGTCTGTCAGTAATTAGGAATACATATTCTTGAATTTAAAAGTTAAATATGTTAGAATAAACTTCTAAAATCGTATATATTTTAAGGTGTCGTTTATGTCTATTTTTACTTTTCAATCTTTAGCTGGTGGATTTCTAGATGAGGATCTAGAACATTTTAATAAAAAATTTGATGATTGGTGTATTCAATTTGAGAGTTATGATGATGCTATGGATATTATGCAAACTCTTGAAGGTCATAAAACTTTAGATATTGTTGAAATAACACCACTAAGTTATCCTCAATACTTTTTTACATCTCTTCAAGGTACTGTTTATGCAACAAGACAGATTGAAGATAAAGTCATTTGTATTGTAGAACCATTTATGGGTTCTAGTTTTAAAATTGCAATATGTGATCTAAAAACTAGAAATGTAAGACTAACAAAGACTAACTACAAAAATATGCCAAGTCTTGAAAGTGCTTTTGCAAATTTTAGTGAGAACTTCCTACCATAAAAGTAGTAAGTCTTGATAAAAAGATATTAAAGAAAAACTTAATTATTAAGTTGATTGTATAATAAACTTTATTCTAAATAGAGCAAAGATATAACAAGTTTCTGTATAGAATATATAGCATCTCTGAAGTATTATATCTCTTAGACTCTTATATTCTTAAGCAATAACTTCAAAAAATAAATCATTAATTTTTGACATTTTTTTTGAGTTAATTCTCTAGGTTTCAACAAATATGCTCTTATTAATAGCTCTTGTTTGAGTAATGAAAAAATAAAAATCTATTAATTAAGATATATCAATCTTTACAAAACTCTATAGCTAAAAAAAAACTTGGATATGCTACATTGTCAAATGTAAGTGAGTCATGTATATTTTATTCCATCTAAAGATTTAGAATAATTTTCATAAAACTCAAAACTAGGTTTTGCTTTCTATATAATTCTTTTAGTTCAAAATATTTTATTATCATTTTGTAATGCTTGTTTTGACAAAGTACTCACTATGTCTATTTTTACAATATGTTGCTACACTTATAATAGTCCATTTTGCTAAGTTATATTATAAATAAAAAGTTATAATTAACTTAAATAAATGGGATACGATAGCAAATTATTTGGCAATGAGATATTGAGATATCTGTCAGACTATAAAACAAACTTCATATAATAAGAACATAACAAGTTACTTATCATAAATTTGAGAGTTAATAAATACTGTATATAGTTAGCTCACTAAAATATTACAGTACTTACTTGAACTTAGATTTTAAAAAAGATATTTTTATTGTTTTACAAGTTTATTATCTTGCATTTTATAGACTTTATTCGCAATTTTTTTGCAATCTTCTATCTCATGCGTAACCATAATAGTATGTAATTTATGTTCTTTTGTAATTTTTTGAACTAAGTCTAACATTATTAATCGTGTTTGTTCATCTAGTCCTGTAAAAGGTTCATCAAGCAATAATATAGGTTGATCTCGAATAAGAACACGAGCTAAAGCTACACGTTGTTGCTGTCCTCCTGAAAGTTGTGATGATAGAGTATATTCAAAGTTTTCAAGTTCTACTTCTTTTAGAATGTTCTGTACTTTTTTTATATGGTCATTTTTTATTTTACCAAGACCTAATAGAATATTTTTTTGTACATTTAAATGCTCAAAAAGATTATGATTTTGAAATAAAATACTCATGGGTCTTTTTTCTACACTTAAAGATAATAAGTCCTTTTCATTTAATAAGATAAAACCTTTTGATGGCTCAATAAATCCTGCAAGTAAATCTAATAATGTAGATTTTCCACTTCCACTTTGTCCTAGTATTGCAACAATTTCTCCTTGATTTACTTCCAGATTATAAGTATATATAAGTTCTGAGCTTTTATATTGATATTCTAAGTCTTTAATTTTAATCACTTTTACTCCTAAATAATCTTGGTATTAAAATAAATATACTAAGTACTAATACTAAAAGTATTAATGCTATACCTGCTGCTTGACTAGTACGATATGAACCCATAAGTTGATATAAGTACCAAGGAAGTGTAATAAATTCATCAGATCCAAAGAGTGCAATGATACCTAAATCACCTAAAGAAAAACAAAATGATAAAGCAAAAACATATGCTATTGATGTTTTTAAATAAGGATATTCTACATATCTCCATCTGTCAATAAATCCTAAACCCAAAGAAAAACTTAGTTTGTCATATCTTTTACCTATTTTATGAGTAGCAGGGACCATTACTGCTAATGCAAAAGGTAAAGACATAAGAACATTTGCACTTAAAAGTGCAATAGTAGACCAAACAAATAAAGAAGAATCATATTTTTGATACATTAGAAAAAAACCTAAACCTAAAACTAAAGATGGAATTGCTAAATAAATATTTCCAGAAAAAGCTACTAAAGCATTAGCAAGTTTTGCAAATGGTTTTGATCCAAAACGTGTGTCTAAAGTAAAGTTTCGTCTTGTATAACATAATAAGATAGTTATGATTACTGTGATTATACTTGATACACTTGCTAATGACATAGAAGTAAAAAAAGATTTTATAAAAATTGGGTCTGAAAATATTTGTGTAAAATCAGAATTTATTCCATCTAAAAAAATAACAAGTAGGGGAAAAAGAAAAAATATTGTAAAAAAACTAATAATAAAACATTGTATTATTTGTACTATTTTTGAATCTTTCCAAACAATTAATGTATTACTTGTTTTAAGATTACTTACACTAATTCTAAAAGTAGATGAAAACATTACAATAACACCAGAAATACTTAGTTGAATTAGTGCTAGTTTTAGTGCTAAACTTATATCAAAATCTAATTTAACAGCTTCATAAATAGCTACTTCTAAAGTATTAAAACTAGGGTTACCACCAAGAAGTAAAACTACTGCAAAAGATGTAAAACAAAGTAAAAAGATTGTAGATGCAATACCTACTAAAGTAGATTTTAAAGCTGGATACTCTACATATAAAAAGCGTTTAAATACTGAAAAATTTAGACTTTTTGCTAATTTATATTTTTCTTTTGGAATAGTTTCAAAAGCATGTAATAAAGCACGTAAAGCAAATGATGCATTAAGATAAACATGAGCTAGTAAGATTCCACCTAAACCATAAAGGTAAGTTCCAAAAGATGTATCAAATAGATATAAACTTATTTGATTTAAATAACCATTTCGTCCAAAAACACCTATAATTCCAAAAACAACTATTAAAGTTGGTAATACTAAGGAAGATGAGAATAAAGCAATTAAAAGTGATCTTCCTTTAAATTTACTTTGATGAGCTAAAGCCCAGGCAAGTAATAAAGCTACGAACAAAGAAATTACAGTAGATAAAAAAGCTTGATAAATAGTAAACTTTAATAAAGCAAATATTCTATCATCTATTTGGCTTATAATATTTGTTTCGCTTGCTTGATACAAAGTGTAGAATAAAAGAAAAGAAAATAAGAATAAAGAAAGAGAGATAGTCCCACCTAAAAAAGTGGAACTTTTAAATCTATTAAATTGTTTGAACATTATTACTTCTGTACAGCTTTAAGCCATTCATTTATAATCATTTTTCTATTTTCTTGTACAGTTTTACCGTCCATTAAAATAAATTCTTTTGGTTTATGTAGTTTATCAAAGGCTTTATTAATTTTTGTACCTTTTATTACTGGGTATGACCAATTTGATGTAGGAATAATCTCTGCGAATGTTTTACTATATAAAAATTCTAAAAATTCTTTAGCTAATATTTTTTGTTTTGAAGACTTAACAATTGCTGCTACTTCTATTTGAGCATAATGTCCTTTTTTAAAAGCTGCTGATTTTATATTATGTTTGTTTTCTGCAACCATATGATATGCAGGAGAAGTTGTATAACTTAATACCATATCTGCTTCACCTTTTAAAAATAAACCATAAGCTTCAGACCAACCTTTTGTAATAGTAAGGATATGTGGAGCTAAACGTTTCCAGTAGTCAGACGCTTTATCACCATAAACAGACTTAACCCATAAAATTAAACCAAGTCCAGGAGTTGATGAACGAGGGTCTTGTATTACTATCTTAAAATCTTCTGGCATCGAAACTAATTCTTCAAATGATTTTGGTACATTTTTAAGTTTATTTTCATCATATACAAATGCAAAATAACTATAATCAAAAGGTACAAAAGTATCATCTTTAAAATCATTTGGTAAATCTATTATAGATGTATCTAATCCATGAGGTGCAAATAAGTTTGTTTCTTTTGCAACTTGTGCAATTGCAGTATCTAGACCTAATAATACATCAGCTTTTGTTTTTTTACCTTCTAGTTGTATTTTACGTAAAGTTGCAATAGAACTAGATACAGGTACAAATTTTAATATACAATTACACTTTTTTTCAAATGCTGCTTTTATTTTAGGACCTGGGCCCCATGATGCTGCAAAAGAATCATAAGTATATACGTTCAATGTTGGTTTTTCATTAGCAAAAAGCACAAGGCTAGTTAGTAATAATGAATATATTATTTTTTTCATTTTTATTATTCTCCATATTTTCCAATTCTATTATTGCCTACAAATTTAAGTACAAAATAGAATTTGCTATTTCTGTTAAAACAGAAAACATTTCTTTTTCTAAAAGAGTCATTCTTATCTTATCTCCAGCGAGAATATGAGAACTATGTTACGTCCACATATTCTAAGGTATTTATAAATGATAAAATTTCTTTTTTAATTCCTCTTGATTTGAATACATAATGATATATACGGAAATTTAGATTTAGTATCTCCACCATTAAATTACAGGGATACAATACCATAAAAACAAAAATTACACAGGCACAATATAAAATTATTTGGCAATTTTCCCTGTTTTGAGTAGATACACTCTTATTGTAATTATTTTTTCTTTTTAGGAAGAATATTTTTAAACTTTATTCTCTTAAAACTAGCTTGATTTAACTTAGCACTTTGGTAATGAATGGGGTCTAATATCATAGAAATAAATAACTATTTGCCTGATGTAAAGCATAGTTAGAATAAAAGTTTTTGATTGTTGAGGTCATATAAGATAAACAATTTAATGGAGTTAATGCTTAGTCAAACATTATTTTGCAAAGTAAGAAAAAACAAGTAAATGTATTATGTAGTTTTTTCTTGGTATATTTTGTTTATATGATAATTTATATATAATTTACTAAGAAAATTTTTAATTATTTATATTACGATAAGGATTTCTAATGAAAAAGTTTGATTTAATTATTATTGGTGGAGGAAGAGCTAGTAATTTAGCACTTAAAGTATCAAAAGCAGGTAAAAAAGTTGCATTGATTGAAAAGTCGGCTTTAGGTGGAACATGCCCTAACAGAGGTTGTGTTCCTTCAAAGTTATTAATTGGTTATGCTCATGTTGCTAGAAGTATAAAAGAAGCTTCAAGGCATTTTATCGATGCAAGTATTAATAGTATTAATGTTGACAAAATATTTGAAGAAACAAATAAATTTGTTTCTCAAATAGATTCAAGTTATGAAAGTAAATTTAATGAAAATGTTGAAGTTTTTAGAGGGCAGGGGTCTTTTCTTTCTAATAATGTTATTAAAGTAAATGAAGAAGAATTAACTGCTCCTATTATTGTAATAGCAACAGGAACTAGACCTATGAAACCTGAGCATGAAAAAGCCTGGACCAGTGATGATCTTTTTCCTTTAAAAACTAAAGTACCTAAAAGTATTACTATTGTTGGTTCTGGGTTTATTGCCTGCGAATTAGCAAATTTCTTTTCAGCCATTGATGTGAAAACAAAACTATTAGTTAGAAGCCAAAATCTTTTATCAAGTGAAGATGAAGATATTTCAAAAATATTTAAAAGCCAATTTGTTAATAATGTAGATATTCTTTTTGATACAAGTATTAATAAAGTTAATTATAAAAACAATAGTTTTGAACTTGAACTTATTAATAAAAACAATGAAATACAAGTGCATACAAGTGAAGCTTTATTATATGCAACAGGACGAAAAGCGAATACAGATACTTTAAGCCTAGAGAATACAAGTATTGAACTAGATGATAGAGGTTTTATAAAAAGAGATAAGTTTTTTGAAACTTCTGCCAAAGGTGTTTATGTAGTAGGTGATGCTTCTGGTATTCATATGTTACAACATGCAGCAGCTTATGAAGTAAATCATTTGGCTAAGTATCTTTTAAAAGAAATAAGTGAAGCTTTAAGTTTTAAATATATGCCTCATGCAGTATTTACAGAACCAGAAATAGCTAGTGTTGGTTATAGTGAGAAAAAAGCGAAAGACTTACAAATAGATTATGTTACAAGTACTACAAATTGGTCAGCTAGTGCTAAAGCGATGGCAAGTAGATTAGAATACCCAAGAACAAAGTTTATTGTAGATCCTTATACTTATGAAATTTTAGCTTGTCATTTAATTGGACCTGATAGTTCAACTATGATGCACCAAATACTTGCTGTAATGCATATAGATAATGATATTAGACATCTAAAAGACATGTTATATATTCATCCTGCATTAAGTGAGGCTATTTTGCCAGCAGCTGTTGAGGTTATTGGAAAAATTAGGAAATATGAAATAAAAGACTAATTATCAAAGTGTTTAACATAAGTATATTATCCTAAAAACTCTCTACATTGATAAATAAATCATAATAGCTAGTATTTCAAGTTTGGGAAATGTATAGGTTTAATTGCTCCAAAAGATATAAAATAAAAATGAATTAAGATAACAAATAAAAAGTATAGTCAAGAGTTCTAAATACAAAAGGTTCAGATAATTATAATGAAATAGCAGTAAATATATTAGATAAAAATCTTTATTCATCAAGTCCAAATTAAAAAGATGCTGATTCTAGAATGCTCTTTTTTAAGGTATATGTGTATACTATATAGATAAAAAGGTAAAGCATGCCAAAAATGATATATGGAACTGCTTGGAAAAAAGAAGAAACTACAAGACTAGTACAAGAAGCCTTATCTTTTGGTTTTAAGGCCATAGACACAGCTTGTCAGCCTAAGCACTATAGAGAAGACTTAGTAGGCATAGCATTACAAAAATCTTTTTTAAATGGATTAAAAAGAGAAGATGTTTTTATCCAAACAAAGTTTACTCCAATCAATGGCCAAGATACTAATGATATGCCTTATTTAGCTAGTGATGATATAATTACTCAAATTGAAAAATCTTTCATAAAATCAAAAGAAAATTTAAAGCTTGATTTTATCGATAGTTATTTAATTCATTCTCCTTTTTCACCATTAGAAGATTTTTTGAATGTTTATAAAACAATGGAAGAATATGTTGAAGTAGGTCAGGTCGGTCAAATAGGTATTTCAAATTGTTATGATATAAATATGCTCTCTTATTTATATGATAAAGCTAAGATTAAACCTAAAGTTTTGCAAAATAGATTTTATAAAGATTCTTTTTATGATAAAGATATAAGAGAATTTTGTAAAAATAAAAACATTTCTTACCAAAGTTTTTGGTCATTAAGTGCGAATCCAAACATTTTATCTTCAAATGAATTATTGGTTTTATCTAAAAAATATAATAAAACTTTAGCTCAAATATTTTATAAGTTTTTAAATGAAATAGATATCACACCATTAAATGGTACTACTTCTAAAATACACATGAAAGAAGATTTGGATATTTTAGATTTTAACTTAGAAATAAAGGAAATAAATTCTATTTTAAATCTATTATAATTAAATCATTAGTTAAGAAAAAGTATTTACACCTTTTTCTCAGCTCTTAGTGGATGGCCAACTTTATTTCATAAGTTATTCTTGCCTCAAAGTGTAAAAAAGAAGAAAAATACTTAGCTCTACTTAGAGTTAAATAAGCTTTATTATTGATCTCTTTTCATAAACATAAGAATCATTTTAAAATTTATTGCTTTTTTTATATTTAATAAACCTACTTGATCTTTATATAAAATATAACTTTTCTTAATAATATTAATTCAATCCAAGTATTATTTAGTTTTCATGAATCTTTACTAAAGTATAAGATATATTCTTTTGTGTATTAACTTTGAAATAAAAGATTAAAATAGTAAATATAAGAATTAATAGTTTCACATAGTGAGAATTAAATAATTAATAGATATTTATTATTTATAATTAAAGCCATCTATTATAAGATTTTCATAGAGAAAAGGAGATATCATGTCAAAAAGAATTTTAATAATTACAGGTGATTTTGTTGAAGATTATGAAATTATGGTTCCATTTCAATGTCTTAAAAGTTTAGGTTATGTAGTTGATGTTGTTTGTCCAGATAAAAAAGAAGGTGATCAGATAAAAACAGCAATACATGACTTTGAAGGTGATCAAACATATACTGAAAAACCAGGTCATAATTTTACTTTAAATGCTAGTTTTGATGAAATTGATGCATCTTCTTATGATGCTTTAGTAATTCCAGGGGGAAGAGCTCCTGAATATATTAGACTTAATGAAAAAGTAATAAACATTGTTCAAGATTTTGATAAAAAGAAAAAACCAATTGCTTCAATTTGTCATGGCATACAAGTTTTAATTGCCGCTAATATTCTTAAAGGTAGAACTGTTTCTGCTTATCCTACTTGTGCTCCTGATATTACTTTAAGTGGTGGAACATGGGTAGATATAGGATATGAAGGAGCTTATGTTGATGAACATTTAGTTACAGCTGCTGCATGGCCAGCTCATCCTGAATGGTTAGCTAAATTTAACAAACTTTTATAAGTTTTATGTAATACTTATCTGTATTATAGGAAGGAAAATTATGGCTAATGAATTAAAATCTTTATCAAAGGGTTTAAGAGTTTATAGAGAGATTGTCTTTTGCTCTAAACCTATATTAGCCCATAGTTTATGTAAGAAACTAAATATAAATAAAAGTACTATGAGTAGAATACTTAAAACACTAAAAGATGAAGATTATATTGAATATTGTGATAAAACAAATGAAATCACTGCAAAAAGTATTGAAGATGAAGAAATTAAATTATCACAAATACAAGTTTTAATAAAAAAAACTAAATTCTTATTAGAAGAAATACATGATATCACTGGAGAATGTGCTTATTTAGGTATTCTTGATAATAATAAACTTTTATATATTAATCAAATTGATAAATCTTCTAGAAAAATTAAAACTAGAAATAATATTGGTTTATCTACATCTTTACATACAAGTGCTTTAGGTAAAACTATTTTAGCTTTTGGTAATTATGATATAAAAAAATTAAAGCTTAATCAATATACAGTTAATACTATAACTGATACAAAAGATTTAGAAATAACATTAAAAGAAGTTCAAGAAAAAGCTTATGCAATTGATAATAGTGAATACCAAGATAATATGGCTTGTGTAGCTGTACCTTTATTTAATCATGAAAATATTTTAATAGCAGCTCTTGGTATTTCTGCATCTAAATCAAGAATTTCTTTAAATAAATTACATGAAATAGGAAAAACTTTATCAAAACTTGTATCATCATATAAAATCGTTTCTTAATTTATATAACTATTTTCTATTATTTAAGACTATTATCTACTTCTTTATAAAATAATTATTAGACAAATACAGAGTATCTCTTAAGTAAAATATTATATCAAAAATAATAATTTTGATAGATGCTAACTTCTCCTAATTACTTGCAATTATTTAAAACAATATTAAGTAAAGAAGAAAATTAAAAATTCTGATTTCAGTCTTAGAAATCGAATAATATATTGCACCATAAGACTGTAAATGAAGCAGGTGGTGCTTATATATACTGATAGGAGAATTAGATCAATATTTTAAAATTATAAATTATAATTTTCTTTAAAACGCTCACCTTTAAATTCTATATTATCTTTCAAGTTTAGTTGAAACATAATATTAGGATTAGTATTTATATCTTTTTTCTTTATATAATACTGACAATCCACATTTGTCATACTTAATAAATATCTACTACCTATGTTAAAATTAGATAATCTAGAATTTAACGTTAATAAATATTTGTTATCAGTTTTTTTTACTTGGTAGTCTTCACTTATTAAATCCATCTGCGCTTTAAAATCTACTATATCTTTACCTGGTATATGTGCATTTCCAGTTTTTTTTCTTCTAAATACTAGACTAATATCAAAGTAATCTTCTATTTCATTTATTGGAATGAAAAGTAAATCATTTTCATTTAACTTATTAAACTTTTTTGAAGATATAATCCATTCAACATTTTTATCTCCATAAATTGTTTTTACCCAATTAAATAATGTACTATCACTAATATCAACATGAATAGAAGCAGTTTTAACTCCTGAAAATAATGAATAATTAGAATTTAAATATTTTATTATCTCTTGTGTATATCTATTTGAATCATTTTTACTTTTATCACAAAATGTAAATTTACCATCATCTGATGATAATACAATTTGTCCAGCTTGAGTTGATCCAAACTTTGCTTCAATAGTTGTTATAACTTGATTTATATTTCTTACTGTTATGTGAGATGTTGTTGAATCAAATCCACCTTCCATTGTAAAGTTAGCATTAAAATAATTATCTAAAAAATCTGTTGCTTCATCTTGAAATATTTCCCACTTTTGTAATGCCATAATCTTACCTTTAAAATAAACTGCAGTATTATAGCTGATAATGTTAATTATTCAAATACCAAGTAGAGTATACTTTACTTCAATAAGTTAAATAAAACAGTACTGCTATATAAAATATAGTAAAATCTTACTCTCCTAATTAATTTAAAAAATATGAAGATATAGTATTTTAAGAAAAGTAACAATAGGGTAGTACTAGTGTTAACAAAGACATAAAATACTAATTAGCTATACTGTAGTAAGAATTCTAATAAAATATGAAGTAGGTATTTTTAGCTATAATTCTAAAACTAGATATAAAAAAAGGATATAAATGGCTGCTAATGCAATTATTCACAAGGCTTTACTAAATATTTCAAATATGGACGTACACTATTATGAGGAACATAACTTAACTCTGGCGCAACATCCATCAGAGAATAATTTACGCCTAATGATTAGATTGATTTCTTTTGTATTAAACGCAAATGATAAACTGATGTTTTGTAAAGGGATATCTCAAGATGATGAGCCTGATTTATGGCAAAAATCACTAGGTGGGGATATTGAGATGTGGATTGATTTAGGACAACCTGATGAAAAACGTATAAAAAAAGCATGTGGAAGATCAGATAAAGTAATAATATATACATTTAAAGAAAGTCTTTCAAGTATTTGGTTTAAACAAATAGAAAATTCTCTTAGTCGTTTTAAAAATCTTCAAATAATATATCTTAATATTGATGGTGATATCGAGTTACTACATAAGCGTTCAATGAATATACAGTGTAATATACTTGATAATGAACTTACTCTAATGGATGAGAGTAACAGTGTGATAATCACTCAAGATATCTATAAATAAAATATTTCTATAGAATTACTTTTAGTTAATAAGAAGTAAGGAA
>JABSOL010000078.1 GCA_013215985.1 Campylobacteraceae bacterium | reverse complement strand
AAAAATAAAAATAAAGATTTTGGATTTGAAGTTGATAAACTATATGTTCATACATCTTATCAAAACAAAAGAATAGGTAAAAAACTATTAAATGAAGTAAACGATAAGTATGGAGAGAAGTTCTGGTTAATTACTTGGAATAGAAATAAGTCAATTGCTTTTTATTTAAAGTATGGATTTATAGATATAGAAGAACATACATTTTCTTACGGTAATGAAGATATAAAAAATAGAGTTTTATTTTATGCTACTTAGCATTTATAAAAGAAATTCCTCTTTTGAAAGTATTAAAGAAATCAATGCTATATTTAGGCTTTAAACTTTTTGTATAATTTTTCAAATTATTATAAAGGTTTATTATGAAAAAAATACTATTAACTGCATTTTTGTTTTTATCTTCTTCTTTATTAGCTGATATTATTTATGTATCTAATGAGAAAGACAATACTCTAAGTTTAATTGACTCAAAAACGCAAAAAGTTATTAAAACTATTGAAGTAGGGCAAAGACCCAGAGGTATTATTTTAAATAAAGACAAGTCTTTATTATACATATGTGCTAGTGATGATGATACTGTTCAAATACTAGATACAAAAACTAATAAAATAATTGGTGACTTACCATCTGGTGATGATCCTGAACAATTCTCCCTTCATCCTAATGATAAACATTTATATATTGCAAATGAAGATGATGCTGTTATAACTGTTGTTGATGTAAAAAAAAGAGAAGTAGTAACTCAAATTGATGTAGGTGTTGAACCTGAAGGAATGGCTATTTCACCTGATGGAAAAATAGCTATTAATTCTTCTGAAACTTCTAACTTTTTACATTGGATTGATACAAGTACTTATAAAATAATTCATAATACTCCTGTTGATCAAAGACCACGACATATTGAATTCTCTAAAAGTGGAGATAAAATTTGGGCTAGTTCTGAAATAGGTGGAACAGTTACAATTATTGATACAAAATCAAAATCAAAACTTCAAACTATATCTTTTAAAATTCCTGGAATTTATAAAGATTTAATACAACCTGTTGGAATTAAACTAAGTAGTGATGGAAAATATGCTTTTGTGGCCCTTGGACCTGCAAATCATATAGCAGTTGTTGATGCTAAAACATATAAAGTTCTTAAGTATTTATTAGTTGGTAAAAGAGTTTGGCAATTAGCTTTTGTTGAAAATGAAACAAAATTATATGTAGCTAACGGTGTTTCTTCTGATGTATCTATCATTGATGTTAAAAAATTAAAAGTTTTAAAATCAATTAAAGTAGGTAGATATCCTTGGGGATTAGCAGTAATTGCTTCAAAATAATGAAAACACTTTTAAGTATTAAAAATATTTCTTATTCGTATTCAGAAAAAGAGGTTTTGAAAAATATCTCTATGGATATTAATGAAGGTGAATTTTTCGTATTATTAGGACTTAATGGTGCAGGAAAATCAACTTTATTTTCATTAATTACAAGATTATTAAGTATACAAGCAGGTGAAATATTTATAAACTCATATAATCTAAAAAACTATAAAAAAGCTTTGAAAAACATAGGAATTGTATTTCAAGAAGCAACGTTAGATTTAGATTTAACTATTAAACAAAACTTATTCTTTTATGCTTGTATTCAAGGCGTTAATTTCAAACTTGCTTTTTTAAAAATACAAGATGAATTAAAAGCTTTAGACTTAGAGGATAAATTAGATATGAAAATTAGAGATTTAAATCAAGGTCACAGACGTAGAGTTGAGATTGTAAGGGCCCTTATAAATGATCCTAAAATATTACTTTTAGATGAAGCTACTGTTGGACTTGATGTTAAATCAAGATTTGATATTTTAGATTTTATTAGAGATATGGTTAATAAAAGAAATATTTGTGTTTTATGGATTACCCATTTGTTTGATGAGGTTAAAGATAATGATAAAGTGGCTTTAATGAAAAATGGACAAATTATTGAAAACTGCTTATTAAAAGATATGCTAAAAAAACATGATAAAAATTCATTAAATGAAGTTTTCTCTTATTTAACACAAGATCAAAAAGAGGAAAGATAATGAAAAGTTTATATTATTGTGCTTTGGGAATAATATATAAAGAATTACTTAGATTCTTAAAACAAAAGTCAAGATTTTTTTCAGCACTTGTGCGACCATTATTATGGTTAGTAATATTCTCAAGTGGTTTTAAAGCCGCACTTGGGCTTGCTATTATTGCTCCTTATGAAACTTATATTACTTATGAGACCTACATAGTTCCAGGTTTAATTGGAATGATTTTATTATTTAATGGAATGCAAAGTTCATTATCAATGTTATTTGATAGAGAAATGGGTTCTATGAAAATATTATTAAGCTCACATATTTCAAGGAACTATTTACTATTTTGTAAAATGTTTGCAACTGCTATAGTTTCAACTATCCAAGCTATGGCATTTTTATTTGTAGCATATTTTTATGGTGTAGAAATGGAATTCTTAGCATATGTTGTGATAATACCTGTACTTTTATTTACTTCTATTATCTTAAATGCTTTTGCTTTGTTTATTTCATCTGTTATAAAACAATTAGAGAACTTTGCCTCTGTTATGAATTTTGTAATATTTCCTATGTTTTTTATGTCTTCAGCTTTATATCCTTTATGGAAAATAAAAGACTCATCTTTGCTATTATTTAATCTTTCTTCTTTTAATCCTTTTACATATATAGTTGAATTTATTAGATTCTCTTTATATTTAAAATTTGAACTAGATTCTTTTTTAATTATAATAACTTTATTTATCACTTCTTTACTACTTGCTTTTCTTGGCTACAAATCAAAATCTACGTCTTCAAAAAAAAATTAATAATTATTTTTTTGAAGATTTAATTATTTTGCCTATATTCAAGCTATACACTTTTAATATAATTTCTCATAAACAATCTTGTTTTAAACTGGTTTGTTAAAATAAAAGGAGAAGCTTATGTTAAAAAAACATTTACTAAAAGGTGCGATTGTATTATCAATATCTGCATTAATTAGTGGTTGTGCAACTAGCAGTATGTCTGATAATAAATCAGAAACTTCTATTAGTACAAAAATTGAGAAAGCAGGTTTTGCGTCAGTTGAATATTCTGATTTATTAAATGATGCAAAAACGGTAGAAGATGTTGTTTCTTATGGTCTTGGTCATAAAGCCCAAAGATACTCACCTATGACTGAGATTAATAAAGATACAGTTAAAAACTTAGTTCCTGTTTGGAATTTTTCTTTTGGTGGAGAAAAACAAAGAGGACAAGAGTCTCAACCTTTAGTTAAAGATGGAGTAATGTATGTTACTGCATCTTATTCTAGAATGTATGCAATTAATACTTTAACAGGTGATGAGATTTGGCAATACGATGCAAGACTACCTGGTGATATTTTACCTTGTTGTGATGTTATTAATAGAGGAGCTGCTTTATACAAAGACTTAGTAATTTTTGGAACACTAGATGCTAAAATTGTTGCACTTGATAGAAGAACTGGAAAAGTTAGATGGAAAAAGAAAATAGCAAACTATAAAGAGGGGTACTCATATACAGCAGCTCCTTTAATTGTAAAAGATCTTTTAATTACTGGTAACTCAGGTGGTGAGTTTGGCGTTGTAGGTAAATTAGATGCACGAAATCCATTAACAGGTGAGCTTGTATGGTCTAGACCTATGGTTGAAGGACATATGGGTTATTTAAATGGGAAAAAAAATGGAATTACAGGTGTTACTAATGCTACTTGGCCTGGTGATATATGGAAACATGGTGGAGCTGCACCTTGGAATGGAGTTACTTATGATCCAGATGCTGATTTAATTTATGTTCCAACAGGAAATCCAGCACCTTGGAATTCACATGAGAGACCAGGAGATAATTTATATTCTGCTTCAAGAGTTGCACTTAACCCAGATACTGGAAAAATTGTATGGAATTTTCAAACAACTCCTAATGATGGTTGGGATTATGATGGAATTTCAGAACTAGTATTATTTGAATATGAAGAAAATGGAAAAACTGTTAAAGCAGGTGCTACTGCTGATAAGAATGGTTTCTTTTACGTAATTGATAGAATTACAGGTAAGTATATTAGATCACTTCCTTTTGTAGATGAGATTACTTGGGCACATGGAATTGATAAAAATGGTCGTCCTATTGTAAATGAAGCTAATAGACCTGGTAAACCAGTAAATGGTAAACAAGGAACATCAGTATTCTCAGTACCGTCATTCTTAGGTGGAAAAAACTGGAATCCAATGTCTTATTCTCAAAAAACAGGACTATTTTATGTACCTGCAAATGAGTGGGGAATGGATATTTGGAATAAACCAGCTACTTATAAAAAAGGTGCTGCATATATGGGAGCTGGTTTTACAATTAAACCAATTTATGAAGACCATATTGGTGCTTTAAAAGCGATTGATCCAATAACTGGAAAAATCAAATGGATTTATAAAAATAATGCTCCATTATGGGGTGGTGTTTTAACAACTGGAGGTGGTTTAGTATTTACAGGAACTCCTGAAGGCAAGTTTTTAGCACTTGATGATGAAAGTGGTGAAGTCTTATACTCATTCCAAACAGGTTCTGGAATTGTAAGCTCACCTATTACTTGGAAACAAAATGGTGAACAATATATTGCGGTAGTTTCAGGTTGGGGTGGAGCTGTTCCTTTATGGGGTGGTAAAGTTGCAAAAACTGTTAAATATTTAAATCAAGGTGGTTCTGTTCATGTATTTAAATTACATACATCAAGAACTGTAAAAAAATAAAATAGTAAATCTTAATAAAGGAGATCGTATGAAATGGGAAAAACCAACATTTGTAGATAATAGATTTGGATTTGAAGTTACAATGTATATTTGTACTACATAACAAAAAAAGAGCAGAGTTTTTCTGCTCTTTTATAGTTTTTTTTAAGAAGTTTATGAACTTTTTAATAAAAACTAGCCCAGAGGAAAAAGGAAATAAAATGAGAATCGAAGTTTTAGGTTCAAGTGCTGGTGGCGGCTTACCTCAATTTAATTGTAATTGTTCAAATTGTAAAGCTTATAGAGAAGGGAAATCTACAGTAAAAAGAAGAACTCAAAGTTCAATTACTTTAAGTGAAGATGGAATTAATTGGATTTTATTTAATGCCTCACCTGATATCTTAGAACAAATTAATAATTCATCTTTTTTGCACCCACAAAAACTAAGAGAAAACACTATTAAAGCTATTGTTTTTATGGATGCACAAATAGATCATACAACAGGATTATTAGGTTTAAGAGAAGGTTGTCCTCACGAAGTTTATTGTACAAAAGAAGTAAATGAAGAGTTAAACACATCTTTTCCTTTATTTAAAATGCTTGAATCTTGGAATGGTGGAGGTGTTAAATATAATGAAATATTACCAAATGCTTCAAAATTTTTAATTCCTGTAATGCCAAACCATGAGTTTTATGCTCATGCTTTAATTTCAAACGCACCTCCTTACTCTGAGTATAGAGATAAACCAAGAGTTGGAGATAATATTGGAATTACAATTGTAAATACAAAAACAAACAAAAGACTTTTTTATTTGCCAGGTCTTGGAGTTTTGCAAGATCATATTATAAAAGAGATGGAAATAGCTGATGTTCTATTATTAGAAGGAACATTATGGACAAATGATGAAATGATAAAAGGTAAGTTCTCTAAAAAACTAGGAACAGATATGGGACATGTTCCGTTAAATGGTGAAAATGGATTAATAAAAGTATTAAATAAACTTAAAAAACCAAGAAAAATATTAATTCATATTAATAATACTAATCCTATTTTAGATGAAAGTACAAAAGAATATGAAGAGCTTATATCACATGGAATTGAAATTTCTTATGATGGTATGAGAATAGATATATAAGGAAATAATATGACAAAAAAAATGAAAAATATTTTAAATAAAAAAGACTTTGAAGAAAAACTTAGGTCTATGGGATCTATGTATCATATTCATCATCCTTTTCATATTCGAATGTATAAAGGCGAATGTACTAAAGAAGAAATCCAAGGATGGGTTGCAAATAGATTTTATTACCAAAGTGCTATTCCGATTAAAGATGCTGCCATTATGTCTAATAACCCTCCTATTGAGCATAGAAGAAAGTGGATACAAAGAATTGCAGATCATGATAGCATTGGTGGTGGAATTGAAGCTTGGTTAGAACTAGGAGAGGCAGTTGGTTTAAACAAAGAAGATTTATTATCTCATAAGTTTGTTTTACCCGGAGTTAGGTTTGCAGTTGATGCTTATATTAATTTTGCAAGAAGAGCTTCATGGAAAGAAGCTTCTATGAGTTCTTTAACAGAAATGTTTGCACCACAAATTCATCAACAAAGATTAGATACATGGCCTAAACATTATCCTTGGATAAAACAAGAAGGTTTAAAATACTTTCAAAAAAGATTAGCAGAAGCTAGACGAGATGTTGAACATGGTTTAGAAATTACTTTAGAAGAATTTAATACGCGTGAATTACAAGATAAAGCCTGTGAAATCTTACAATTTAAACTAGATATTTTATGGACTATGTGTGATGCATTGTATTTAGCGTATCAGTTAAAAAGACCACCATATTTTAATATAAAGGATTGTCATGCAACAAGAGCAATTAATACAAGTAAATAATCATTTTCAATTACAATTTGAAGAAAAACAAGATTGTTTTGTACTTTTATATCCAGAAGGAATGGTTCAATTAAGCCAAAGTGCTGGAGAAATTATGAATTTATGTAATGGTGAAAATTCAGCTTTAAAAATAAGTGAAATTTTAGAAAATAAATTTAATACTAAAAATTTAATAAATGATGTTTGTGAATTCTTAGATGAAGCAATGAGCAGAGGATGGGTGCGATATGAAAAATGACTTTATACAAAAAAAAGTAATAAAACCTCCATTATGGATACTTTTAGAACTAACACATAAATGTCCATTAGAGTGTACTTATTGTTATAACCAATTAGACTTTGCAACTACAAAAGATTCTATGAGTAAAGAAGATTGGTTTAGAGTAATGGAAGAAGCTAGAGAAATGGGTGCAGTGCAATTAGGAATTTCAGGAGGTGAGCCTTTATTAAATAAAGATATAGTTGAAATTGTTAAAAAAGCTAATGATTTAAAGTTTTATACAAATCTTATTACTTCTGGTGTTGGAGGAGAAAAAGGAATTATAAAAAAACTAAAAAATGTTGGTTTAAAAACAGTTCAATTAGGAATTCAATCTCATGATAGAAATACTATGACTTTAATTACTAATAATAAAGGCGCTTATGATAAAAAATTACAAATTGCAAAAGAGATAAAAGAAGAAGGACTACAGTTAATTATTAATACTTGTATTACAAGACAAAATATTCATCAAATTGGAGATATTATTGAGTTTGCTGAAAATTTAGGAGCTAATTATCTTGAGATTGCAAATATTCAATATTATGGATGGGCTTTAAAAAATGTAGATTCACTTTTACCTACAAAAGAGCAATTAATTCAAGCTAAAAAAACAGTTGATTATTATAGAGAGAAAAGACCTGATATGAAAGTATTTTTCGTAGTACCTGATTATTTTGAACAAAGACCAAAACCCTGTATGAACGGCTGGGGTACAACATTTTTAACAATTAATCCAGATGGAAATGCTTTGCCATGTAATACAGCTAATACTTTACCTTTACATTTTCCTAATGTAAAAGACTTTTCAATAAAAGAAATATGGAATGATTCCGAAGCTTTTAACTTCTTTAGAGGAGATGCCTGGATGCCAAGTCCTTGTAGAACCTGTCCCGAGAAAGAAAAAGATTTTGGAGGATGTAGATGTCAAGCTTATGCTTTAACAAAAAATATGAAAGCTACTGATCCTGTTTGCTCAAAATCTCCAGATCATGAGAATTTGCAAAAACTTGTAAAAGACTCATTAAAAGATATGAATAAAAAGCCTTTATATCGAAATAAAAAAAACTCATTAATCTTTATTAATAAAGAATGAATTAACTTATATTCTTTATTAGAAATTCTTTTTGCATATTTTCAGCTAAAAGAAGAAGATTCTTTTTGTTTACAAGATCTTTTTCATTTTCAGTCATTTTAAAAATATTTTTATGAAATTTCTCGAAAAAAGTTAGAATTTTTACATTTTTTTTATTTGGATTATTCACATGTGCTCCAGCATCTAACATATCAATAACTAGTTTGTATTTACCCATAAATGCAGCATAATGAATTGGTCTAACACCATAAATATCAGAAATGTTAATTATCTCAGAATTATATGAATGAATTAATTTAAAATATCTTTTATTAAAAAATCAATTATTAATAAAAAAGCTCTTTTAAATTTACAAAAATAAGAAATATCTAATAAAATCACAAAGAATACTAAATAAAAACAAATTATTAACATCAAGTAATTTAATTTAAAAAAAGGGACAAATATAATACCAATAAAATTATTTAATTTAATATAACCTTAAAACTGTAACTATTTGTGCATTTACTACACATTTTGTTGATTATTATTATTATAATTAGAGATTTAATTTGTATGGTTTTTAGAGCTTGTTATACTTCTATATTAAATTTTAGGAGTGAGTACATGAAGAAAATGAAACATAATATTATTCTATTATTACTTTTATTGCCTATATTCTCATTTGGGGCTGAAATGGGAATAGATCAAGCTATAGATAATTTTTTTAATACTTATTTATCTTGGTTTGCAAATACTATTTTTATGGGTATAGAAGTTGAAGATGGAGTTAACTTTCCATTAATTGTAGGATGGCTAGTTATTGCTGCACTTATTTTTACAGTATATTTTGGTTTTGTACAATTTAGAAGATTTAGATTATCAATTGATATTGTTTCTGGGAAATATACAGATCCAAATGAAAAAGTAAAAGGTGAAGTATCGCATTTTCAAGCACTTGCTACTGCATTATCAGGAACAGTAGGACTTGGTAATATTGCAGGTGTTGGAGTTGCTTTAGCAATTGGTGGACCAGGAGCTACATTTTGGATGATATTATGTGGATTATTAGGAATGTCTGCTAAATTTGCTGAGTGTACTTTAGGTGTTAAATATAGAAATGAACATGCAGATGGAACAGTATCTGGTGGACCTATGTATTATTTAGAAAAAGGATTCGCAGAAAGAGGAAGAGCAAAAATTGGTAAAACTTTAGCTATCGCTTTTGCTATTATGACTATTCTTTCTTCTTTAGGTGCAGGAAATATGTTCCAAGGAAATCAAGCAAATGCTATGATTGTTCAAACTTTTGGACTTGATGCTGGATATGCATGGGTTACTGGTGTTATTATGGCTTTATTAGTAGCTTCTGTAATTATAGGTGGAATGCCTTCAATTGCTAATGTAACTTCAAAACTAGTTCCTTTTATGGCATTTATTTATATTACAATGTCTTTAATTGTTTTAATTTCTCATTATGATCAAATTGGATCTGCAATTTATTTAATCTTTAATGGTGCATTTACTGGTGAAGGTGTTGCTGGTGGGTTTATTGGTGCTTTAATTCAAGGTTTAAAAAGAGCAACGTTTTCAAATGAAGCGGGTGTTGGTTCAGCTGCAATTGCACATTCTGCTGTTAAAACAAAAGAACCTGTTACTGAAGGTTTAGTTTCACTACTTGAACCATTTATTGATACAGTTATTATTTGTACTATGACTGCTTTAGTTATTACTATTTCTGGTATGAATACAGGAGAATTATCTGGAGTTAATTTAACTTCTGCTGCATTTACTGAAACATCAAGTATTTTTGAATACTTATTAACAGTAGTTGTTGTTTTATTTGCTTTCTCTACTATGATTTCTTGGTCTTATTATGGTCTTAAAGCTTGGACTTATTTATTTGGGCAAGGTAAAACTTGTGAAAATATCTATAAAACTATGTTTTGTGTATTTGTAGTTATTGGAGCATCTGTTAGTTTTGGAGCAGTTATTGACTTCTCTGATGCAGCAATGTTTGCAATGTCAATATTTAATATCATTGGTTTATACTATTTAATGCCAGTTATAAAAGAAGAATTAAACTCTTATTTAAAAAGAATTGATTCTGGTGAAATTAAAAAATATAGATAATCGACACTTCCTCTAAGTATTTAGAGGAAGTTCTTCTTAAATCTTCAAATTTATCTTTACATTTATCTTTACATTTACTTCAAATATAGTATAATTCCACAAATAAAATAGAAGGATACTATTTGAACGTAGATATTACAAAAATTGCTAATGTTATTTTATACATGTTGCATAAAGAAGTTAAAAATTTAAATGATAGAAAATTAACTATCATGCTTTTTTTAATGGATTATAACCACCTTAAGTTTTGTGGAACAAAATTATTCCATGAAGAATATATTAAAACTGCAAGAAACCCTGAAGCTGTGTTATTAGGTGAAATATTTGATATTATTGCTAATAGTGAAGATTTAGATGAAGAAGATGCAAGACTTTTTATTATTCAAGAATTACTAGAATTTATTGATATTGAAATTGTTGAGAAAAAAACATTTATTGAATTACAATTTGTTAAAATGGAAGAAGAATTTGATTCTTCATTATTTAATGATGACGAATTAAAAACTATTTATAAAGTTGTTTCAAATTATGGTGAAGCTTCTGCTAGAAGTATTGCAAATACTTGTTTTCAGCTTGAAGATGTAAGAAAAACAAATAATGGTGACATTATTATCTAAATAGAAAAACCCTTTGGGTTTCTCTATTTTAGAACTTTTCCACTTCGTAAAGAATAAGCTAAATCATCTCGACCATTCTCACTAGCTCTTATTGCTGCTTTTTCATAATCATACGATACTTTTACTAATTCAATATTATAAGAATCATCACTTAAATCTAAAATTATATATGTTGCTTCTGTATAATTATTTTCTATAATATGATTTGATGGATAATCATTTGAATAGGCTTGAATCCCTGCACTACCTGGATTAATTACTACTTGTTTATTTGATAAATTAATACATCTTGGTTTTAAAGAATTTCCACAAAGAACAAATCTACTTTCTACATCATCAATTAATTCAATAATCTTTTTTTCATCTCTTAATACACTTTGATTATTTATTACATCTTCTAATAAATACAAAGAATCATTATGCTGAGTTCCATGCGTTATATAGACATCATCATTAATAAACTTCTCAAAAGGAAGATCTTGTATCCAATATAAAACTTCTTCACCTAAGTCTTCATATACATATTTTAATGTTTTATCTTTTTCTAGTGCATCTTCTGAAGCTTCAAGAATTTTTCTATCTTCATCTCCACATACATTAATAAAATTATTCTTTTTTAATAAATCAAATGTAGCTCTAGGTTCAATAGCTCCATAAAATGAGTCTCCTAGATTTATCATTAAATCTACTTCTTTATTTTTTGCATCTTTTATAATTTCTTCTAAAGCATAAACATTAGATTTTATATCAGATAAAATAGCTATTTTCATTCTTGTCCTTGTCTTATTATCATAAAACATTATAACAAAATATATTGTAACCTTTTTATAACTTGATTTTATTATTATTCTTTTAATAATATTAAAAAGGAAAAATAC
>JABSOL010000006.1 GCA_013215985.1 Campylobacteraceae bacterium | reverse complement strand
AACTTTAAAAAATTCATATCTTTTACTTTTAGAATTGAAAAGATTTTATAATGTTTAAAAACTTAATGATTAAATGGCAAAAAAGTAAATTAAAAGATAAGGAGTTTTTATTTTTATTTGATGAATATATAGAAGGTGAATACATAAGCTTAGATTGTGAAACTACTGGTTTAAATACTAGAAAAGATGAAATATTATCAATTGCTGCTGTATTAATAAAAGATAATAAAATCATTATGAGAAAAACATTTAATGTTTTTTTAAAATCGTCTAAGAATAATAAAAAAGAATCTATTACCATACATCACATACGTCCAATTGATTTAGAAAATGCTAAAGACCCTAAAGAATCTATTTATGAACTTCTTAATTTTATAGGATCAAGGCCTATTGTTGGTTACTATATAAATTTTGATATTAAGATTATTTCACGATATACTAAAGATTATATAGGTATAAAGTTACCAAATGAGTCAATTGAAGTTTCATCAATGTATTATAGAACAAAAAAGAAGACAACTGAGTACGAATTTATAGATTTAAAATTCGATACTATCATGAAGAACCTAGAGATCCCAGAATTAGGGAAGCATGATGCTTTAAATGATGCAATAATGACAGCCATGATGTTTTTAAAGCTTAAAAAAATGACTTCTG
Organism: Campylobacteraceae bacterium; assembly: GCA_013215985.1. Lineage (GTDB taxonomy): Bacteria > Campylobacterota > Campylobacteria > Campylobacterales > Arcobacteraceae > NORP36. The sequence goes on along the minus strand of JABSOL010000006.1, from coordinate 39,943 downwards.
CCAAAACTACTTTTTTTACTTCTTAAAGATGCTATTTTAATGCTATGTACTATGTTTCATTAAGTTACTTAAAATGGCAGTAAAATAGCAAAGTTCTATATATTATTTTTTCATTCCTTTTTATTATTAATTATAAGTATAATTAATAAAGATCTAATAAAAGAAGAATCATATTTCTTCATTAGAAATTTATAAAAGGAAATATCATGAATGATGAATTAGTTGAAAAAATCAAAGCTAATCCAAGTTATCAAGAACTGATAAAAAAAAGAAATAGTTTTTCTATTAAACTTTCTATTTTTGTATTAGTAATGTTTTATGCATTTATATTAACAATTGCATTCGAACCTACACTTTTAGGAACGAGAATTGGAGATGGAGTAATGACTATTGCTTTTCCAATAGCAGCTGCAATTATTATTATTAGTTTTATTACAACACTAATATATGTAAGACGTGCGAATGGTGAGTTTGAAGACTTAACGAACAAAGTTAAAGAAGATGTAAAGGATTTATTATAATGTTAAAAATTATAGCATTTATTTCAATTTTTGCAATAGCAGCTTTTGCTGGTGGTGATGCAACATTTGAAGCTTCAAAAAGAGATATTAATATTCCTGCAATTGTAATGTTCTTTATCTTTATAGGCGCAACTTTAGGTATTACATATTGGGCAGCTAAAAAAACTAAATCAGCAAGTGATTTTTATACAGCTGGTGGTGGAATTACAGGTTTCCAAAATGGTATGGCTATTGCTGGTGATTATATGTCAGCTGCATCTTTTTTAGGACTATCTGGTTTAGTTTATTTAAAAGGTTATGATGGTTTAGTTTATGCAGTAGGATTTTTAGTTGGTTGGCCTGTTATTTTATTCTTAATGGCCGAGAAATTAAGAAACTTAGGTAAATTTACTTTTGCTGATATAGCAGCATTTAGACTAGGTCAAAAAGAAATTAGAATATTAGCAGCATTTGGTTCATTATCTGTTGTTACTTTATATTTAATTGCTCAAATGGTTGGTTCTGGAAAATTAATTCAAGTATTATTTGGTCTTGAATATGAATATGCAGTAATTCTTGTTGGTGTAATGATGATTATTTATGTAACTTTTGGTGGAATGTTAGCTACTACTTGGGTACAAATTATTAAAGCTATTTTATTATTATCTGGTGTTACATTTATGGCATTTATGATTTTAAAAGAATTTAATTTTGATTTTACTCTATTAGCAACTAAAGCTGTTGAAGTACATAAAGATGGTCAAGCGATTATGGAACCAGGTGGATTCATATCTGATCCTATTTCTGCTATTTCATTAGGACTTGCTTTAATGTTAGGAACTGCTGGTTTACCTCATGTATTAATGAGATTCTTCACAGTTGGTAATGCTAAAGAAGCTAGAAAATCTGTTGTTTATGCAACTGCATTTATTGGTTACTTCTATTTAGTTATTGCAATTATTGGTTTAGGTGCAATTGTATACTTAAATGCTGAAGATATTACTGCTGCTCAATACTTTGCAGATGGTAAATTATTTGGTGGAAATAATATGGCTGCTATTCACTTATCACATGTTGTTGGTGGAGATATATTCTTAGGATTTATTTCAGCTGTTGCATTTGCTACTATTTTAGCTGTTGTTTCAGGACTTACGTTAGCAGGAGCATCTGCAATATCTCATGATATTTATGCAAATGTTATTTGTGATGGTAAACCTAATGAAGAAATGGAAATGAAAGTTTCTAAAAGAGCTGTTGTTGTAATTGGTGTTGTTGGTGTTGTTCTTGGAATTGCATTTGAACATCAAAATATTGCTTTCATGGTTGGTCTTGCATTTGCTATTGCAGCTTCTGCTAACTTCCCAATTCTTTTCTTATCAATTTATTGGTCTAAATTAACAACTAGAGGTGCATTTATTGGTGGACTGATGGGATTATTAACTGCTATTGGACTTGTTATTTTAGGTCCGGTTGTATGGGTTGGTGTATTAGGATTCGAAGAAGCTATCTTCCCTTATAAACATCCAGCATTATTCTCTGTAACTACTGCATTCTTAGGAATTTGGTACTTCTCTGTTACTGATAAATCAGAACGTGCTAAAGCAGAAATCATTGCATTCGAAGCTCAAAAAGTTAGAGCTGAGACTGGATTTGGTTCTGATGGTGCAGTTGATCATTAGTAAACTATATCTATTTAATTTAAAACTAAAGAGCTCTGCTCTTTAGTTTTTTAGTTTAAATGTATTTAATTAAAGAATTAAATACATTTGAACTAGAATATTTTTATACTAAGAAGGTAGAAAAATGGAAATACATGAAGCTAAAAATTTTATAAAATCTATCCACCCTTTTGAAAATTTAAGTAAAAATGAACTTGATATTTTTGCTAAAAACCTTGATATTATTTATTTAAAAAAAGATGAAATAATTCAAAAAAAATCACAAAAACCTGAATTTTTATATTTTATAATTAAAGGCCTTGTTCAAGAAAAATCTGATGATGAAGTAAATACTTTACACTCTTCAAATGATATATTTGATGCTATGTCTTTATTAGAAAATTATTCTAAATATGATTACATTACAGCAGAAGAAACAATCTGTTACATTCTTCCAAGAAATGTATTTATAAAAGTATTGAGAGAAAATAAAGATTTGGAGAGTTACTTTTTTCAATCAATTTCACAAAAACTAAATAATAATATTCATAATGAAAAAAATAAAGAATTATCAAATATTATGTTAGCTTCTGTAAAAGATGCAAGAATTCATAAAAGTGTAATTGTACCTTTTACTACATCTATTTACGAAGCTGCAAAAATAATCAAAAAAGAAAAAGTCCCTACTTTATTATTAGAAGATGAAAACGAAAATATGTTTATTGTAACTGATTCTGATTTTAGAGAAAAAGTAATTTTAAATAGAATGTCTTATGATGATGAAGTTGGTAAAATTTCAAATCCAGGTCTTATTTATGTATATGAAAATGATTATTTATTTAATGCTCAATTAATAATGGCCAAACATTCGCTGAAAAGACTTGTAGTTAAAAATGATAAAAATGAAATCATTGGTATCATTGATCAAATTTCTTTATCATCATTTTTTGCAACAAATACTTTTTCAGTTTCTAATGAAATTGACAAAGCAGATACAGTAGAAGAACTTAAATCAGCATCGAAAGCATTTATTAAAATAATTAAAACTTTAAATGCCAAGGGCGTAAAAATTGATTTTATATCAAATTTAATATCTCAGTTAAATAAAAGAGTTTTAGATAAATTATTTCATATCTTAGCACCTAAAGAATTAATTGACAATTGTGCTCTTGTTGTTATGGGAAGTGAAGGAAGAAGAGAACAGGTACTTAAAACTGATCAAGACAATGCTTTAATAATTTCTGATGCCTGTACATTAAGTAAAAAAGAAATAGAAGAGTTTACCTGTAAATATATAGATACTTTAGTAGATTTTGGATATCCAAGATGTGAGGGTAATATCATGATATCAAACCCTTATTGGTGTAGATCACAAAAAGAGTTTAAAGATTTAATATTTTCATGGATTACATCTCCAAATGGTGAGAGTTTTATGAACTTAGCAATTTTTTATGATGCTTTATGTGTATCAGGAAACAAAAACTTATTAAAAGAATTAAAAGAATATATATTTAAAATAGGTTCAACTTCACAAACTTTTTACATGCATTTTGCAAAAGTAATTATGGATTTTTCTGTTCCCTTAGGATTTTTTGATGGATTTGTATTAGATAATAAGAATGAAAAACATTCAAATGAAATTGATATTAAAAAAGGTGGAATATTTATTTTAGTTCAAGGTATTAGAACTTTAAGTCTAGAGCATAAATTATTTAAAACAAATACTATTAAAAGAATTAAAGCACTAGAGAAACTAGGAGTTCTAGAAAATGAGTTTTCAAAAGAATTAATAGAAGCTTTTAACTTTTTATCAACAATAAAACTGCAATCAGGATTAGATAAATTAGATCAGAGAAAACATATAAATAATTATATTAATCCAAAAGACTTAAATACTATGCAAAAAGATTTATTAAAAGATAGTTTTAAAATTGTTAATAAATTAAAGAAAAAATTAGAGCTTTATTATAAGTTAAATTATGCTTAGAAAAGTTAAAAACTATTTTAATAAAAAGAATTTAAAAGATCAAAATTATTCATACTTATTTGATGAAAATAAAACAGATGAATACATATGTTTTGACTGTGAAACTACTGGTTTAAATCCCAAAATAGACGACATTATTTCTATAGCTGCCGTTTTAATAAAAGATAATAAAATTGTATCAAGTGAAAAATTTGAACGATTTGTTAAACCAAAAAAGAATTTAGATGAGAACTCAATAAAAATACACCATATTAGAGAATGTGATGTGCAAAATGCAGAGAATATAGATGAAGTTATTAGAGACTTTATTAATTTTACTGGAAATAGAAAACTTGTTGGTTATTATTTAGAGTTTGATATTAAGATGGTAAATAAAAATTTAAAAGATATTATTGGTATAAACTTACCCAATAAAACTTATGAAGTATCAGCCATATATCATGACTATAAAATTGAAAAAATACCTCAATCTAACATAGATTTGAGATTTAATACAATTTTAGATGACTTAAAAATACCAAATTTTGGAAAACATGATGCTCTAAATGATACAATTATGACCTCTTTGATATTTTTAAAGCTAAAAAATATGCATAAAGTCAAGATTTAATAAAGTTTTAAATCATAACAAATTATACTAAAAAAAAGTTATACATAAAAAGGACACAATACATGTTAGTATTTATTTTAAATGCTGGTTCGTCTTCATTAAAGTACCAGTTAATGAATCCAGAATCACAAGAAGTTTTAGCCTCAGGTCTATGTGAGAGAATTGGAATTGATGGAAGATTAATTCACGAAGCAAATGATCTTAAAATTAAAAAAGATCTTGCAATGCCAACACATAAAGAAGCAATTGCAATAGTACTTGAATCTTTAACATCAGGTGAAGGTAAAGTTATTGATTCAATTGAAGAAATTGACTCAATTGGACACAGAGTTGTTCATGGTGGTGAGTACTTTTCTGAATCTGTAATTATTGATGATGATGTTATTTCTAAATTAGAGTCTTTAGTTCCTTTAGCACCTTTACATAATCCAGCTCATATTATTGGAATTAATATTTGTAAAGAATTAATGCCTACTAAACCAAATGTGGCAGTATTTGATACAGCTTTCCACCAAACTATGGAACCAGCAGCATTTATGTATGCATTACCATATGATGATTATACAAATCATGGTGTTAGAAAATATGGTTTCCACGGAACTTCTCATTATTATGTTTCAGATCAAGCATCTAAAATGTTAAATAAAGAAAATTCTAAAGTAATTGTTTGTCACTTAGGAAATGGTTCATCTATATGTGCTGTTCAAGATGGTAAATCAGTTGATACTTCTATGGGTCTTTCTCCTTTAGAAGGATTAATCATGGGTACAAGATCTGGTGATTTAGATCCTGCTGTTTTAGCTTACCTTATGGAGAAAAAAGAAATGTCTGCTGAGCAATTAGTAAATTACTTAAATAAATCATCTGGTTTATTAGGTATTTCTGGAATTTCTTCTGATTTAAGAGAAATCATTGAAGCTTCTACTAATGGTGATGAAAAAGCAATGTTAGCAATTGATATGAAATGTAACAGAATAAAAAAATATATTTGTTCTTATGCAGGTATATTAGGTGGAGTTGATGCAATTTGTTTCACAGCTGGAATTGGTGAAAATGCTGATTTAATTAGAGAAAAAGTATGTTCTGGATTAGAATTCATGGGTGTTTCTTTAGATAAAACAAAAAATAAAGTTAGAAATAGCGAAAATAGAGAAATCAATACTGAGGACTCTAAAACTAAAATCTTCATTATTCCTACAAATGAAGAACTTGTTATAGCAAGAGATACATATAAATTAACAAAGGTTTAATCCCCTTTGTTAATGTACAATTCTTGTACATGAGCATAAAAGTAGTAAAATTATCATCTTAAAAAGGTCAATATTCTATTACTATTCTTCACACTTACATTATTTATTATTTTATTCTTTATTATTATATACATTTCTTCTATTATTTACTAAGATTATATATAGAAGTTTATATTTTAGTTTTGAATAAATAATTTCAATACAAATACAAAAGGAAATAAAATATGAGTTTAATAGACAAAATCAAAGAAAATGCAAAAAAAGAATTAAGAACAATCGTACTTCCAGAGTCAGAAGATGAAAGAGTATTATTAGCAGCGCAAATAGTACTAGAAGAAAAAACTGCAAAAATTGTTTTAATTGGTAACAAAGAAAAAGTTTTAGCTGATGCAAAAACTGCTGGTGCAAATATTGAAGGTGCAGTAATAATTGACCCTTTATCATCTGATTCTTTAGAAGAATATACTAATGAACTTGTTACATTAAGAGCAAAAAAAGGTTTATCTTATGATGATGCTAAAGAAATTATGAGCACTGAATCAAGATTTTTTGCTTGTATGATGGTTAGATTAGGACATGCCCATGGTGTTGTTGCTGGTTCAAACTCTCCTACTGCATCTGTTTTAAGAGCAGCTATTCAAGTTATTAAAACAGCTCCTGGAATTAAAACTGTATCTTCTTCTTTTATTATGGAAACACAAGATAAAGAATTTGGTGATAACGGTTTATTATTATTTGGTGATTGTGCTGTATTACCAGACCCTACAAGCGAACAATTAGCGGATATTGCTGCATCTACTGCTGCTACTGCTAAAAATGTTGTTGGTATTGAACCAAAAGTTGCAATGTTATCATTCTCAACTATGGGTTCTGCTAAGCATCCAATGGTTGATAAAGTTACTAAAGCTGTTGAAATCTTAAAAGAGAGAAATGTTGATTTTACTTTTGATGGTGAAATGCAAGCTGATGCTGCAATTGTTGCTGCAATTGCTAAAAAGAAAGCTCCTGATTCAAAAGTAGCAGGACAAGCAAATGTATTAATTTTTCCTGATTTACAAGCTGGAAATATTGGATATAAATTAGTTCAAAGATTTGCACATGCTGCAGCTCATGGACCAATTATTCAAGGTTTAAATAAACCAGTAAATGATTTATCAAGAGGTTGTTCAGTAGAAGATATTTCAAATTTAGTTGCAATTACTGCATCTCAAGTAGAATAAGGATTTAAAGACTGTTGTTTTTAGTATTTTGGCTATTTACTAAAGATTAAATTTCAAATAATATAAAAGGAATGTTTATGTTAGTTTTCATTTTAAATGCAGGAAGTTCGTCGTTAAAGTATCAGTTAATGAACCCGATTAATAAAGAGGTTTTAGCTCTTGGGATTTGTGAGAGAATTGGTATTGATGGTGTTTTAACACATCAGTTTAAAGAAGATGGAAAAATCAAAAAAGAGATTTCTATGCCTACTCATAAAGAAGCTATTGAATTAGTACTTAAAACTTTAACTGAAGGTGAAGGTGCGGTAATTTCTTCAATTAATGAAATTGAAGCTATTGGACATAGAGCTGTTCATGGTGGTGAAAAATTTTCAGCATCAACTATGGTTACTCCAACTGTTATTGAAGAAATGAGAAAACTTATTCCTTTAGCACCTTTACACAATCCTGCAAATATTATGGGAATGGAAATTTGTCAAGATCTAATGCCAGGTGTTCCAAATGTTGCTGTATTTGATACAGCATTTCATCAAACAATGCCTGATTATGCATATATGTATCCACTACCATATGAACAATATACTAAACATGGTATTAGAAAATATGGTTTCCATGGAACTAGCCACTTTTTTGTTTCAAATGAAGCACAGGGTATGTTAGATAAAAAACATAATACTAGAATTATTGTTTGTCACCTAGGAAATGGTTCATCTGTATCTGCTGTATTAAACGGTAAATGTATTGATACATCTATGGGTTTAACTCCAGTTCAAGGTCTTATGATGGGAACACGTGCTGGTGATGTTGGTGCAGGAGCTATTTCTTATATGATGACTCAAGAAGGTCTTAGTATTGATGAGACTTTAGACATTATGAATAAAAAATCAGGTATTTTAGGAATTTCTGGAAAATCATCAGATTTAAGAGAAGTTCTTGAAGGTATGCAAAATGGAGATGATAAGTGTAGATTAGCTGTTGAAATGGTAGCTTATAATATCAAAAAATATGTTGGCGCTTATGTGGCAGCTCTTGATGGTATTGATGCTTTATGTTTCACAGGTGGTATTGGTGAAAACTCAGCACTTATTAGAGAAATTGTATGTGCAGGGTTAGATGGAATGGGTTTAATTATAGATCCTACTAAAAATAACAAAAGATCTAGTAAAGCTAAAGATATAGCAACAAACTCTTCAGCTGCAAGAATATTTGTAATTCCTACAAATGAAGAATATGTTATTGCTAATGATACTTATAAAATAGTATCAGCTTTATAAAATCAAAACTACTTAAATGAAAAAGGGACTTTACATATGTAAAGTCCCTTTTTTTATATCTAAATCTATAAAACTAATAAGCTTTTAAAGATCCTTGAAAATTAATAGAAAAAGAACTTACTGCTTCAGATATTATTTTATCCATAAAAGCATCAAATTTATCTTGTTTTTTCCAAGATGGATTTTCTACTTTAGATATTTTATATAAGTATTTTTTTGCTGCTGTAATATTTCCTACCTCATCAATAAGTCCTACTACTTTTGCCTGTCTTGAAGTAAAGATATGCGCATCAGCATATATTTTATGATCAGACTTTTTAAGTCCCCTTGCAGTTGCTACATCAGAAATAAAAATATCATAAGTATCATTAATTACTTTTTCTAATTCTGCTTTTTCATAATTATTCCAAGATCTTGTAGGAGTACCTGCTTCTTTATAAGACCCTACTTTAACAGTTTGAGTTTTAATACCAATTTTTTGCATTAATTCTTCTACATTAGCACCTTGAAATATAACTCCAATTGAACCAATCATTGAACCTGGGTTTGCAAATATTTTGTTAGCATATATAGAAGCATAATAAGAACCACTAGCCATAGTTCCAGCTGCATAGGCAACAACAGGTTTAATTTCTTTTAATTCTTTAATAGCATACATTAATTCAACCGAAGGAGATACTGCTCCACCTGGAGAATTAACTACAAATAAAACACCTTTAATGTTTTTATTAGTTTTTGCAGATTCAATATTTTCTAATACTTTATCTGCATTCATAATAGGACCATATAATTCTATTTTTTGTAAATTTGCAAGAGTATTAGTTTTTTCACCTGTATTATCATCAATACCTACTGTGAAATAATATACTAGTGTTAAAAATACTATTGTTTTAAAATATTTAGTAATAAAATCTAAAGTAAACGTAATTGGTGTAAAAATCCATTTAAAAAATTTAAACATTTGTTCCTCCTATAATAATCTTTTTAGCTAATTTTGCGTGTAATATTACCTGAGTACATAAAAACTCTTCATTTTCTACTTCGTCTGGTAAAGTTATACTTATAATATCAGCATCATAATCTTTTTCTAATACACCTTTATTTAATCCAAGAGCTAAAGCACCATTTTTAGTAGCTGCTGTTATTAAGTCTTTTGCAAAAACATTAATGTCTTTGTCTACATGCATTAATAAAACATTTCTTAGTTCATCAAACATAGATAAAGAATTGTTTGAACTTAAACCGTCTGTTCCTATTGAATAAGGAACATTCAGTTTATCTAAATCAAGTTTTGTATTATTCAATAATCTATTTGATGTAACACAGTGGTTAATAATTCCACCCATTTGTTTAATTTGTTCTAGTTCTTCTTCATTAGCTTCCACACAGTGAGTAAATGATAATTTGTTTATATGTTTAAAACAATTTAAAAACTCAAATGGTTCACATAATGATTTATCTTGTTGTAAGAAGTTCTTAAAAAAATCTACAAAAGAACCTGTACTTGTATTTAACCATTTTAATTCATCTTTGGATTCTAAAAAATGAGTTGATACTGCCAAGTTTTCTTCTTTTGCTATTTTTATAGCTTCTCTTACTAAAAATGGATGAACTGAATAAGGTGAGTGTATAGCAATTGCTGGAATAAAGTTTTTAGACTTATTCTTTTTTGCTTGGTTTAATCTAGATGTAAAATCTGCAAATAAAGTATCTGCCATTTCCATTTTTGATCCAATTACTTCTGTAAAGAATACTGTATTTAAAGAACTTTTTACACAAGCATCTAAATCATAGGAATAAGATGATATTGCCCCTATAGTTGTAGTACCAGTTTTAAGCATTAGTTTAAGTTTTTTAGATATTAATTCAGAACTTGCTTTTTCTACTAAAGTTTCTCTATTTTTAATAACAGAATATAACCACTTCATAAAATCACCATATTCTAGTGTTGTAGTATTAGCTGAAAACTCTAAATGAACATGCGAATTAATAAGCCCAGGTAAAAGTACAGAGTTATCCCCTAAGTCTTCTACTTCTAATTCACTATACTTATCTTTTATATACTCATATGTACCTAAATCAATAATCTTTTCATTATATACAATAGCAGCATCTTTTATAATGCTGCTAGTATCATCAGAAGTTATTAACCATGATGCTTTTAAAATTTTCATTATGCTTGAGCTTGCTCTTGAGTTTCTTGAGATTCGTGAGCTGCTTGAGCTTCTTCCATTGCTTTAATTTCAGAAATTATTTGAGTTAAAGATAATAAACCTAAATGATAACCAAATGGTCCAAATCCAGTAATAACACCAGTTGCAGCAGGAGCTGTAATTGAAGTTTGTCTAAATTCTTCTCTTTTGTAAATATTTGAAATATGTACTTCTACTGTTGGTAAAGATACAGCTGATAAAGCATCTCTAATTGCAATTGAAGTATGAGAATATGCTGCTGGATTAATAATAATACCATCAGTTTCACCTAAACATTCTTGAATTCTATCAACAATTTCACCTTCTAAGTTTGATTGGAAAAATTCTAATTCAACACCATTTTGTGCAGCTGTAGCTTTCATTTGTTCATGAATTTGATCTAAAGTCATTGGTCCATAAATATTTTGTTCTCGTACACCTAACATATTAAGGTTTGGACCTTGTATTACTGCGATTTTCATATTATCTATCCTTTTATATTTTTAAGCTATGATTATATTTAATTTATAATTAATCTAATATCAAAAAGGCTAACATGAGGAATTTTATTTTAAAAAATGAAAATGCAATATACTATGAATGTGGCTATTCATGTGATAATGTAATTTTTTTACAATTAGGGAATGACAAGATTTTTATAACAGATGCTAGATATACTATTGAAGCAAAAGCGGCTACTAAAGGTACTTTAGTTATTCAATCTTCTAATATAATTGAAGAAACAATCAAGATTTTAAATAAAAATAAAGTTAAAAAGATTATTTATGATGCAAATGACTTTTCTTATGCTTTATATTTAAAAATTGCTTCAAAAGTAAAAACAGAATTTAAAAATAAAGAAAAATTCTCGCAATTAAAAAGAATGATTAAAAGCGATGAAGAAATACTTTTGTTAAAAAAAGCAGCGAAGATTGGATTAGAAGGGTTTACCCAACTTGCTAAGTACATTAGATCTAAGGGTGAGAATAAAGATGAAAGAGCATTATATTTTAAAGCTTATGAAAAAATGACTCAAAAAGCTTTATACAATACTAGTTTTGCTCCAATTATTGGTATTAATGCTAATGCTGCTAAACCACATGCTTTGCCTACTAAAACAAAACTTCAAAAAGGTGATTTATTACTTGTAGATGCAGGTATTAAATATAAAAGATATTGTTCAGATAGAACATCTACTTCACATGTTGATTTTGAGAACTTTAATTTTGGAAGAGATCAAAAGTTTACAAAGAAAAAACATCAAAAAATTTACGATATTGTTTTAAAAGCACAAAAAAAAGCTATTTCTAAAATTAGAGTTGGGGATAAAGCTTCTGATGTTGATAATTATACAAGATCTGTAATCACAAAAGCTGGTTATGGAAAACAATATATTCATTCAACTGGACATGGTGTTGGTTTAGATATACATGAATTTCCATTTATACATGGAAGTAGCGAAATAATAATTGAAGAAAATATGGTTTTTACAATTGAACCTGGTATTTATTTCCCTGGCGAATTTGGTGTTAGAATTGAAGATACTGTTTGTATTGAAAATGGTAGAGCTGTAATTATATAAGATATACACAAGTAAATACTTCTATATTGTGAAAATATATTTTTAAACAAAATTAAGAAAATATAATCTTTAGTTCTATACTAAAGATTATATGTAAGAAAGAAATATGAAAAAAAAACTAACAAAAGATTTAATCCTTTTTTATTCTAGTACTTATCCACGAATTATAAACACAAAAAGTACAAAAAGATATAAAGTAACCCTAGGAATTGGGGGAAATGTTGGCGATGTGAAACAGACTTTTAATAAGTTACTTTTATGTCTAATACAAGATACAAGATTTGATATTTTACAAACTTCACCACTTTTACAAAATCCTGCTTTTGGTTTCTTGGATCAAAAAGACTTTTTAAATGGTATAATCACGCTTAAAACTAATCTAGCCCCTAAAGAATTTTTAAAAAATATGCAGAGGTTAGAAATTAGATATGGAAGAAAGCGGTCCTTTCAAGATGCGCCTAGAACCTTGGATATAGATATAATATTTTTTGCTTCAAAAAAAGTGAATACTAAAAAACTAATTATTCCCCATAAATCTTGGCAAAATAGAGAGTCAGTGACTATTCCTTTAAAACACATATAAAACAACAAATGGTTGTAAATAATTTCTTGAAAAAGAAATTTTAAAGGTAAAAAAATGAACAAAAAAAAAGTTGTTGTAGGTATGTCTGGTGGTGTTGATTCTTCTGTTACTGCATTGTTGTTAAAACAGCAAGGATATGAAGTAACAGGATTATTCATGCGAAATTGGGACTACGGTATTAAAGGTAGTCAATGTCCTAATCGTATAGAATTTGAAGATGCTATTAAAGTAGGTAAGTTATTAGGAATTGAAGTAAAAGGTATAGATTTTGTAGAAGAATACAGAACTAAAGTATTTGATGTATTTTTAGAAGGTCTAAAAAAAGGTCTTACGCCTAATCCAGATATTCTTTGTAATCGTGAGATTAAATTTACTGTATTTTTAAATGAAGCAAAAAAAATGGGTGCTGATATGATTGCAACTGGACATTATGCCAAAATTGAAATGCATAACGATCGTCATGTACTATCAACTCCTAAAGATGATACAAAAGATCAAACTTATTTTTTACACGCTTTATCAAGTAAACAACTATCACAAGCTATGTTTCCTTTAGCAGATCTTACAAAAAAAGAAGTTAGAGAAATAGCCAAAGCACATAAGCTACCTGTAAGTGATAAAAAAGACAGTACTGGTATATGTTTTATTGGTAAACAAAAGTTTGATGAATTTATTACTCAACATTTAAAAGCAATTCCTGGAGATATTATTGATGAAAGCGGAAAAGTAATAGGTAAACATAAAGGTCTTATTTGTTACACACTAGGTCAGAGAAAAGGTATTGGTATTGGTGGAATGAAAGAGACAGAATCTGCTAATCATATACATAACCCATGGTATGCAGCCAAAAAAGACTTAGAAAATAATACATTAACAATTGTTCAAGATACTAATCATCCATTACTTATGAACCAGAATGTTGAAGCTAGTCATATGCACTGGGTATTAGATGAACCAGCTAAAATTGGTGATAAACTAATGGCACAAGTACGTTACCGTCAACAAAAACAAGCTTGTACAGTTATAGAAATTAATGATGACAAAGTTATTGTTAAATTTGATCAGCCTCAAAGAGCTGTAACTTCTGGACAAAGTCTTGTTTTATATGATGGTGAGTTTTGTTTAGGTGGTGGATTTATAAGTGATTATTTTAATTAAAAATACGAAATAAAGTCTAAAAAACATTGGAGATAGTTTACTATCTCCAATGATATTAAGTAAAAAAACACTAGAATATTCCTAATAAGATTTTATAATAAATAAACAAACTACAATTTCTAAAATAGTATTAATAGTGTTAAAAAAATTAATACTATTTGATTTACTTATAATTTTCCCCTTCCCTCCTTGTCAATCCACACTTTATTTTCTTGAGTAAAATACTTTTTTTAATGCTATAATCGCACTTAAAACTAATTTAGGTCGTAATGATTTTTTTAAATAATTACAGAGGCTTAAAATAAGATATGGAATAAAGCGGTCCTTTCAAGATGCGCCTAGAACCCTGGATATAGATATAATATTTTTCGCTTCTAAAAAAGTGAATACTAAAAAACTAATTATTCCCCATAAGTTTTGGCAAAATAGAGAAGCAGTTACTATTCCCTTAAAAAGGATAAATAATGAAAAAAAAAGTAATGGTAGGTATGAGTGGAGGAATTGATTCATCAGTTACTGCATACATGTTACAAAAAGAAGGTTACGAAGTTGAAGGTGTTTATTTAAAACTTCATAATAGAACAGATGGTTACCATGAAAGAAACTTAGGTTATATAGAAGATGTAGCTAAGTTTTTAAATATTAAATATCATGTATTAGATTTAGCAGATAAATTTACTACTGAGATTTATGATTATTTTGTAGAATCATACTTAGAAGGTACTACTCCAAACCCATGTGTTAAATGTAATAAACAGATTAAATTTGGTGCAATGCTTAAATTTGCACAAGATAAGGGATGTGAGTTTTTAGCAACTGGACATTATGCAAAAACTGATGGTGAATTCCTTTATGAAGCTGATGATAAATCAAAAGATCAAAGTTATTTTTTATCTCAAGTTGATAAAAAAGCTTTAAGACATATGATGTTTCCTTTAAGTACTTATAAAAAAGAAGATATTATAAAATTTGCCGCAACTCTTTCTTCTGTTTATAAAGAAATTACTGAAAAAAATGAATCACAAGAAATTTGTTTTGTGGAAACTGTTTATACTGATGTAATTAAAAAACATGCAAATATTGATTTACCAGGTAAAGTTTTAGATACAAAGGGTAATGTTGTTGGTTCTCATAAAGGTTATATGCATTATACAATTGGTAAAAGAAGAGGATTTATTGTAAACGGTGCTCACGAGCCACATTTTGTAAAAGAATTAAATCCAAAAGACAATACTATAGTTGTTGGTAAAAAAGAAGTTCTTGAAGTAAATGAAGTTAGAGCAAATGACTTAAATATGTATTCAGATGAAACAGACTTTGAATGTGGAGTTAAACTAAGATATAGATCTCCAACAGTTGCATGTAAAGTTCTAATTAAAGATGGAATTGCTCAAATTACATTAGAAGATCCAGCTTTTGGTGTTGCATCTGGTCAATTAGCTGTATTTTATAGAGGTGAACAAGTAATTGGATCAGCATGGATTATTGGCACAAAATAACAATAAATAACGAAAACAAACATAATTTAGGATTTTAATCCTAAATTATACTACTTAAATAATACTAATTAATAATAATTCAAAAAACATTCTCAAAATAAAAATAATCAAGCTTTTTTTTGCTATAATCGCATATAAACATAAATAAATAAAAGGAATTTTATGGGTGGTTTTAAACTGTTCAGCGGTACAGCTAATAGAGAATTTGCAGACAAAGTTGGTAAATATTTAAATGTAGAAGTTGGAGACGCAAGTCTTAAACAATTTTCAGATGGTGAAATTTCAGTACAAATTACTGAAAGTGTAAGAGGTGAAGATGTTTACATTATTCAACCTACATGTTCACCAACAAATGATAATTTAATGGAACTATTAATTATGATAGATGCATTTAAAAGATCAAGTGCAAAATCTATTTCTGCTGTTGTACCTTATTATGGTTACGCAAGACAAGATAGAAAAGCAGCTCCAAGAGTTCCAATTACTGCAAAATTAGTTGCAGACTTATTAGAAAAAGCTGGAATTGATAGAATTATTACTCTTGATTTACATGCAGCACAAATCCAAGGTTTCTTTAATATTCCTGCTGATAATTTATTTGGTTCAATTTTATTTGTAGATTATATTAAAGGTAAAAACTTTAAAAATCCAATTATTGCTAGTCCAGATATTGGTGGAGTAACAAGAGCTAGATCTTATGCTTCAAAATTAGGTTTAGAATTAGTAATTGTTGATAAAAGAAGAGAAAAAGCTAATGAATCTGAAGTTATGAACATTATTGGTGATGTTGCAGGTAAAGATGTAATTTTAGTTGATGATATGGTTGATACTGCAGGAACACTAGTTAAAGCAGCGGCTGCATTAAAAGCTAGAGGTGCAACTTCAGTTATGGCTTGTTGTACTCATGGTGTATTATCAGGTAAAGCATATAAAAATTTAAACAGTAATGATTTAGATGAATTAGTAATCTCAGATACTATTCCTTTAAAAGAAAATCATTCAAAAATTACTGTTTTAACAGCATCTAAAATTATGGGTGAAGCAATTCATAGAATTCACAATAATCAATCAGTTAACACTATATTTATCTAAAATAATAAGAAAATAATAACATATTAAAATAATATATGTTATTATTTCTAAAAAAAGGTTTAATATGTATAAAATTATATTTGTATTTCTAATTTTACTGTCTAATATATCTGCTCAAGATAAAAATTACGAAGTTTCTTTTCTTGCTTCTGGAACTAAAACTATTGATGCAGAAATTAGTAAACAATCAAGTATTGGTTTAGCTTTTGGAAAAAACTTTCATGATTCTTTTATTGATCAAATAGAATTATCACACTTACAATCAAAAAACACTTCTTATAAAGATACTTCTGAATCAACAAAAATTTCAAGAACTACTTTAAATGGTATATTTAACTTAAGTAAAAATAATGATTCAACATTTTTTGCTTTGATTGGGTTAGGTAATGAAAACGTTTCAAATGAACAAAAAGATTACGAAAGTGGTGTATTTGTTGATTATGGAATTGGATATAAACATAAAATGAATGATTATGGAATTTTAAAAGCGGATCTAAGACATATGGTAAAAGTAAGTGGAGAAAAAGATAATGTATCTTTAGTTTTAGCTATATCTATTCCGTTTGGAGATAGAGTTACTACAGTGCCAAGATCAAGAATTCTTAAAGTATATGAAGAAAAAAAAGAAGTTGTTGTTTCTGAAGTTATTGATGAAGTTGTTGAAGAAGAAGTTGAAATTGTAGTTAACAATGATATTGATAATGATGGAATTTTAAACAAAAATGATAAGTGTAAAAATACTCCATCTGGTGCAAAAGTTGATAAACTTGGATGTATCATATCTGTTGATTTAGCTATTAATTTTAAAAGTAACTCTGATAAAATAAATACTAGATATTCAAATAAACTTACTGAATATGCAGAATTTTTAAATGACAACCCACATTATAATGTAATAATTAAAGCTTATACAGATTCTAATGGTAGAGATTCTTATAATTTAAAACTTTCTCAAAAAAGAGCTAATACTACAATTAAAGAGTTAGTTAGATTAAATGTAAAAAAATCTAGACTTAAAGCTATTGGATATGGTGAAGAAGATCCAATTGCAGACAACCTTACAGAAGAAGGTAGAGCTAAGAATAGAAGAGTTACTGCAGTAATTAGAAAATAATAAGACCTTAAGATAAAATAGGTAATTCTATTTTATCTTATCATTCAAATCACTAATAAATAATTTAGCATCTTATGAAACTCATTCTAATATAATTTTTATATAAGACTTGTATCGCTAAATAAAATAGGTAATTCTATTTAATCATATCTCCTAAAGAACACAGTCTAAATAAATAATTTAATATCTTATAAAGTTTCTTCTAATATAATTTATCAAAAGGATAAATAATGAATAAAATTATTACTGCAAGCATATTAAGTGCTTCTTTATTATTAGCAGGTAACACAAATTATAATAATGATATTAGTTTATTAATTGGTGGAGTACATACAGAAGGTAATTTAGATCTAGATAGAAATTATGCAGATGCAGGTTTAAGTCTAGGAATTAATCTAAAAGACTCATTTATTAATCAAGTAGAAATTGGTTTTTTACATAGTTTAAAAGATGTAGGTTTTAAAAGTTCAAATGAAGATACATCTGTTTTAAGAGTTTTTATTAATGTTGTAAAAGATTACCCGATTAGTTCAAATTCTTCTTTGTATTCATTAGTAGGATTAGGTCTTGAAAAATTTTCTAATGAAGATAGAAATAAAAATTCTGTATTTGGAAACTATGGATTTGGTTATAAGTACAAACTCTCAGATACTACTGCCCTTAAATTTGATTTAAGACATGTAATTGAAACAGATCATGCCGATAATAATCTTCTATATACAGCTGGTTTATCTTTTTCATTTGGTAAAAATACTAGCAAAACTATTATTATAAATGAAGAAGTTAAAAAAGAAGTTAAAAAAGTTATTATACCAGTAATTTTAGATGATGATAAAGATGGTATTATAAATGAAAACGATAGATGTTTAAATACTCCACAAAATGTAAAAGTTGGTAATAATGGCTGTATTAAATCTGTTAATTTAAAAATTAATTTTAAGTCTAATTCAGATCAAATGAGTGAAGACTACTCTAGTAAATTAGAAGAATTTGCACAATATTTAAAACTTTCAAATAAAAAAGTTGTAATTGCTGCGTATTCAGATTCAAGAGGAAATGATAAGTATAATTTAAAACTATCTCAAAAAAGAGCAAATAGAGTTTATAATGCACTTCTAAACTTAGGTGTAGACAGAAATAATATTAAAGCACTTGGTTATGGGGAAAGAGATCCAATAGCTGATAACAATACAAAAGAAGGAAGATTAGAAAATAGAAGAATTGAAGTTCTTTTTACAAAATAAATATAAATTTAGAAACTATCATTTAAAGCCAAATTATTAAGATAATTTGGCTTTAACCTCAAATTAGATATAATCGCAAAAACTATTATAGATATTAAATACATAAGAATAATATTAGCGAAGACTAATTATTTTTATAAAATAGATACTAGGAAAAACCTTGCAAAAACTAATAAGAAACTTCTCAATTATTGCTCATATTGATCATGGAAAATCTACTCTAGCAGATAGAATTATTCAAGAATGTGGTGGAGTTGCCAATAGAGACATGTCAGCACAATTAATGGATACTATGGATATCGAAAAAGAACGTGGTATTACAATTAAAGCTCAAAGTGTAAGACTTAAATATACAAAAGACGATATAGAATATACACTAAACTTAATTGATACGCCAGGTCATGTTGATTTTTCATATGAAGTATCAAGATCTTTAGCTTCATCTGATGGTGCTTTATTAATTATAGATGCAACTCAAGGTGTTGAAGCTCAAACAATTGCTAATGTTTATATTGCTATGGAAAATGATTTAGAATTATTACCTGTTGTTAATAAAATTGATTTACCTTCTGCTGATCCAGATAGAGTATTAGAAGAAGTTGAAGATGCAATTGGATTAGATTGTACGTATAATAATCTAATTTCTGCAAAAACTGGTTTAGGTGTTAAAGATTTAATTGACTCAATTGTTGAGAGAATTCCATCTCCATCTGGAGATGAAGAAGCACCTACAAAAGCTTTAATTTATGATTCTTGGTTTGATAACTATCTTGGTGCTTTAGCACTTGTTAGAGTTTATGATGGAAGTATTAAAAAAGGTCAAGTTGTAAGAATGATGAATACAGGTCATGATCAACAAGTATTATCATTAATGTACCCTCACCCTTTAAAAAGAGAAAGTACAGATGAAATTAAAACTGGTGAAATTGGTATTGTTGTATTAGGTATTAAAACTGTTGATATTATTGCAGTTGGAGATACTATTACTGATGCAAAAAATCCAACAGCTGAAACTATTGATGGTTTTGAACCTGCTAAACCTTTTGTATTTGCAGGACTTTATCCAATAGATACTGAAAGATTTGAAGATTTAAGAGATGCTTTAGATAAATTAAAATTAAATGATTCATCTATTTCATATGAACCAGAAAGTTCAGTTGCTCTAGGAAGTGGATTCAGGGCTGGTTTCTTAGGTATGCTTCATATGGAAGTTATTAAAGAAAGACTTGAGCGAGAATTTAATTTAGATTTAATTGCTACAGCTCCAACTGTTGTATATGAAGTTCTTAAAAAAGATGGAACTACAATTAATATTCAAAATCCAAGTGAATTACCAGATCCAAATTACGTTGAAACAATTTTTGAACCTTATGTAAAAGCTACAATTTTAGTTCCAGATGAATTTTTAGGAAATGTTATTAAACTTCTTAATGACAAAAGAGGAATCCAAAACAACATGGATTATATTGGTACAAGAGTATTATTAGATTATGATATTCCAATGAATGAAATTGTACTAGACTTTTATGATAGATTAAAATCTACAACAAAAGGTTATGCATCATTTGATTATGAACCAATTGGTTTCAGACCAGGTGTTTTACAAAAACTTGATATTAAAGTTGCAGGAGAAGTAGTTGATGCATTATCAATTATTGTTCCAGAAAATAAAGCTTTATCAAAAGGTAGAGAATTTATTAAAGCATTAAAAGCATTAATTCCTAGACAATTATTCGAAGTAGCAATTCAAGCTTCAATTGGATCTAATATTATAGCTCGTGAGACTGTAAAATCTACAGGTAAAAATGTAACAGCTAAATGTTACGGTGGAGATATTTCTAGAAAAAGAAAATTATTAGACAAGCAAAAAGCTGGTAAAAAAAGAATGAAATCTATTGGTAAAGTAAACGTACCACAAGAAGCATTTATGGCAGTACTTAAAATCTAATTCAATAAGTAAAACTTGAAACTTAGTTCAAGTTTTACTTCTCTTTTTAAAAAGACCTCTAACTTAATTTATTTACTACTTATATAAAATCAATAATATTTTAAACATCTTAGATTATAATTAATAAAAAGTATTTTAAATGAAATGCATAATTTGTGAAAACTGGTCTTTTTCAATAATCTGTAAAACTTGTCAATCAATACATCTAAAACCAACAATATACCATCGTCAAATAAAAAAAGGTTTAGAAGTTTATTCTTTTTATAAATATGAAGAAATTGAAAATTTATTGTCTGCAAAATACAATTTTTTTGGAGATAGAGTTTTAAAAATACTTGCAGAACTTACATACAAAAAATTTGCAAGAGAATTCTCATTTACTGAAGAAGTATTAGCTATTCCAATTGATGACCATACAAGGCTAGAATATGCTTATTCTGCTATCTTAGCAAAAGAACTCAACTCAAAGTACATAAAAACTATTTACAACCATTTAAGAGCTAATACAATAGTAAAGTATTCAGGTAAAAATAATAAGTTTAGAGAAAATAATCCAAAAGATTTTGAACTAAAGAATATAAAAAATAGAAAAATTATATTAGTAGATGATTTGATAAATTCTGGAACAACTTTAAAAGAAGCTTTTAAAGTTTGTTCCAAAAATAATGAAGTTTTATTTGCTATATGTTTAGCAGATGCTTCTTTTTAAGAAAGCCTAAAACTTGTGAGTATAACCTAGAGTTAACAATGAAACAGAAGAGTTTTTAAATTCACCTGGAACTTTTGGATTTCCTGTTCCTGTTTCAATTTCTACTTTTCTATCATCTTTAACAGAAATTAAATAAGCCATTCCAAAAGAAGAAGTTTTATTTAATTTATAATCAAATCCTAACGAATATACTTTTGCATCTGCATCTGGAAGTTCAAATGCTAATGTATCAGTTGGAGCTGGAGATTCATCAATTCCATATGATCCCATTAAAGTTAAATCTTTATTAGCTTTATATGTAAGACCTAATTTATAAGAATTTGTATCTTTCCAATTCTTATCTCTTGGTTTGTCAAACAAAGAATAGGCAAGATTCGTATCAAGAGGAGTAGAAAGATCTTTATTATAATTAAAATCGATTACTTTATACTCAGACCAATACGTTCGTTCATAAACAAATTCAGCTGTTAAATCACCAAAAGTTTGTGCAATTGCAATATTTAATGAAGCAGGTAATGGGAATTTAATAGATGCATCACCATCATACTTATAGGCGCTAGGAAAAGAAGGATGTTTATAAAATAATGTTCCAGTTCCATTTACTTCAATATCAACAAATGATCTATACGTCATAGCTAAAACTGTATTTTTAAGAGGTTTATATGTTAAAGCAAGATTATAACCATAATCAAAAGAATCAGCTTCTAAATCTCTTTTCATTGGAACATATTTAGAACCAATTTTAGCTGCTCCTTGATTTTTTACAATACCTTTAGTATATACAAATCTTAGACCTCCACCAATTGCTAATTTATCATTGATTTTATATCCAATAGTAGGGTTTAATTCTACAATTTTCAAAGTAAATTCTTCTGCATATGTTTTTGCAAAAGGTGCATTCCATCTTTTTGATAATCCAGCAGGAGCAACAAGTGAAACTCCAAATTTAGTATTTTTAATAGATGATGGAATGATATAATGTAATGTAGGAATTACTACATTTTCTTTTTCTGATGAACTTGAATATGGAGTATATGGTCCACTTGTCTCAAAATCAATTTCTGAAGCACTTACATATGATAGGCCAAGTTCTAATTCGTTATCATCAGATGAAAAAACCATATTTGCAGGGTTGTAATATGAAGCATCAGCACCATGTGCATTAGCAATATAAGCAGCACCTAAAGCTGTTCCATTTAATGATTGCTCAGGAATCTTGTACGCAGCAGCATAAGCAGCAGTTGCAGCAGCAAGACTTAGAGCAATAAATTTATTTAAACTCATTTTAATCCTTATTTAATTTAATTAATTTAATTATCTATATAATATATACATTATATAAAATAATTAATTTAGAGTACTATATTAAACTTAGTTTAATATAATAATTAAGAACTAATAAGTTTTATTCTTAAAAATAGCTTATTTAAGACATTAATATCTATCTAAAATGACAAAATGTATGATACTGATACTAAATGTGCAGAAGCATCTGTAAATGTTCCATTTATATATGTATTACCTGCTTCATCTTTATTTGAAACAGTTCTTTTTTCTTTTTGATCATATAAATAGCCAAATCCAATTGTTGAATTTTTATCTTTTTTATAATTAAATCCAAATGAATATAGTTTTGCATCAGAATCGGGTAGTTCAAATCCTAAGTATTCTGATGGAACAGGATTTTCATCAATTGCGAAGCCAAACATTAAATCTAAATCAGATGAATATTTGTATGTTAAACCAATTCTATATGCATTTGTATCTTTCCATTCTTTAACTCCTGGATTATCAAAAGCTGGTTTTAGTACAGCAGGAATAGAACTTTTATATTCAAAATCAAGTTCTTTATATACAGACCAATATGTTCTATCATATACTAATTCAATCGTAGTATATTTATATGTATAAGAACTTGCCAATGTTAGAACTGCAGGAAGTGGAATCTCTACACTAGATCCACCATCATAAACTTTTGTACCACTTAGATATAATTTTGCATTACCTTCTTCTTTTATATCAATATTAGATCTATATGTTAATGATATATTAGAATAAGCTGTTGGTTTATAAGCTAGAGCTAAATTATATCCATATTCAAATGTATCACCTTCCATTTCTCTTTTTGCAGGACTAGCAACTTCAGATCCATCACTTTTTACTATTCCTTCACTATATATAAATCTAATACCACCTGCAATTGCTAATTGTGGATTTAATAAATATGAAACTACAGGATTGAACTCTAAGATTTTCAAAGTAAATTCTTCTGCATATTTTTTAGCATAAGGAGTATTCCATCTTTTTGATAAACCACCTGGTGCTGTAAAAGAAGCACCATATCTAAAACCTGAATAATCTTTAGAAGAGTAGAATATACTTGGAATAATAAATTCTTCGCTTAAGGATTCACCATTTTTACTTGAATCTGCATCTTTATATTTAATTTTGGATAAGTTAATATAAGTAAGTGCAAATTCTACTGAATTCTCACTTTTTGAAAAACTCATATTTGCAGGATTATAATATGACGAACTTGCGTTATATGAATTTGAAATAAAAGCTCCACTTAAAGCTATAGAAGAAGAATTTTGTTCAGGAATTCTCCATCCACTAGCTAATAAAACACTTGAAGCACATATACTTAAAAGACTTGTTTTTAATAATATATTTTTCATTATTTTATTTCTCCTTTTCTAATTTTATCAAACCAAGTTACGGCAACTCCATATGCTTTTTCACCACATTTACTATGAATAAAAGTAACTTCAGTTGATAAAGCTGATGTTGGAATTGCACTTAATGTAATATTACTTTTACTTGCGCCATTTGAAATAAATTTATCATATGCTGTTTGGGACATAGAAAAAGGTACAATTTCATCATCTACACAATGAATAAGATTAACTTTAGTTCGAGGAGCCCAATCAAATACATTATTTTCAGAGAATCTAACTTTGAAGCTATTATTTACATTTGATTTATATTCGTTAATAAAAGATAATTTAAATAATTTATCAGCTTTTGCAACATTGTATCCACCTTGTAAAGTATCATTCAATAAAGAAATATTAATAGTAGTTCCCGTGCTACTACCATTAAATAATTTATGAAAATTTTCTTCATTTTCATATACAAGTGAATCTTTAAAACTTAAACCTGAATATGCTTTTAAATAAGAGTGAGAAAGGTAAGCTAAAAATGCTGGATATACCATTGTTTTATTTTCATCAATTTCTTTATCCGCTAATGACTTAACATCATAAGGACCAGCCATTGCAGCAAGTGCTTTTACATTAAATGATGAAGAATAGTTTTCTTGCAATTCTTTAGCCATAGCCATTGCAACATAACCACCTTCTGAATAACCTGAAATATATACTTGTCCATTAAATATAATATTATTGTTTGTCATATAAGCAACACTTGCTCTTAACATATCAATAGAAACTCTAGCAGATGTTTTTTTAAGGATATAGGGATGGTAAGAATCATTAGAATCTCCATAACCTAAATAATCGGGCATTACTACTGCAAAACCTGAAAGTCCGCTCATTAATAAAGCTGTTCCTTGACTTGCAGACCCAACAGTTAGTATTGATTTACTTGGTGCTTCTGCATTAGTAAATATTGTTCCATGATTTTCAACAATAGTTGAGATTGAGAAAGTTTTTCCTAAAGATTTCAAGTATAGAAGATAAGCTTTTGTAGGTGTAGGTAAAACAAGAACACCCGAAGCCAATACTTCATTTCCTTCTTGATTTATTGTTTTATACTTAATTTTAATTGATTTATATGAAAATGCATTTGTGGCATCAGGTTTAAAAGAACCTTTTATATAGGCTAAATTAGTAGTAGCATTAACTTCGTTTAAAAGTTTTGCTTCAACAAAATTACTTCCAACTGAGTTTGTTCCTTCATTTTCACTAGTGCAAGCTGTGAATAATGAAATTATTGTAATAATTACAATATATTTTAGATTTATGATTATTTTATTCATTTAAATCTCCTTTTTTATGTGTAAAATAATAATAACACAGAAAAAATATGTATAAAATAAATAATTATAATTAATATATTGTATATAGTAAATATATAAGTATTTAATAATATAAAGAAAAAATCTTTATATTATTAGTTTTTTTAGAATTTGTAGTTGTATCCTACAGTAAGCAAAGATACTTTAGAGTTTGAGAATTCACCAGTAAATTTATTTTCATTTACCATTGTTACTTTTTTATCATCTTTAACAGATAATAAATAAGCTATACCAAACGTAGATTTTTTACTTAATTTATATTTAAATCCAGTTGAAATAATTTTAGCATTTGCATCTGGAAGTTCAAATCCAATAGTTTCTGTTGGAACTGGAGTTTCATCATATCCTATAGCACCCATAACAGTTAATTTAGGACTTGCAATATAAGTTAAACCGATTCTATAAGTATTAGTGTCTTTCCAAGATTTATCTTTTGAATCATCAAAAGCTCCAGTTAATACTGGGTTTTCAATATCCTTTGCATATTCAAAATCTAAATCTTTATATGTTGACCAAAATGTTCTTTCATATACAGCTTCAACAGTTAAATCATTATAAGTATGAGAAACAGCTAAATTTAAAGCAGCAGGTAAAGGTATTGAAACAGAAGCAGAAGTATTAACTGGTCCATTAAGTTTATTAAGATATTTATTCTCTGTATATGCAGATAATGTGGCATTACCTTCAATATTTAAATTGACATTTGATCTATAAGTAGCAGCTAGAGTAGTTTTATTACTTACTTTATATGTTAAAGCTAAGTTATATCCAAAAGATAAATCATCACCTTCCATATTTCTTTTAATTTTTACGATTCCAGTTTCTTTACTAACGATACCAGGTGTTGAAGAAGGTAAAGGTGCAATTCCATCACTTTTGACGATTCCATGAGTTTTAATTAATCTTAAACCACCACCAATTGAAAAGTTATCATTAACTTTATATGCAATACTTGGATTTAATTCTAAAATCTCAAGAGTAAACTCTTTAGAAAAAGTTTTTCCTATAGGAGTGTCCCATCTTTTTGATAAACCACCTGGTGCCACAAAAGATATACCAAATTTAATATCTTTTAGATTACTTGGTAATATATAATGTATAGTAGGTATTAAAAAATTTTCAGCTTTTGAGTGTTCTGTTTCATTAAAATCCATTTTAGGTAATGAAATATATGTTAAGTTCATTTCTAATTCATTTTCACTAGATGAAAAAACCATATTAGCTGGATTATAATATGCTGCATCTGCACCATTTGCATTTGCAACATATGCAGCACTTAAAGCAACTGCGTTTAGAGATTGTTCTGGTATTTTATATCCTGCACTGTAAAGTGAAGTACAAGCTGCCAAACTTAAAACTATTAATTTATTTATTGTCATTATTTTCCTTTTATTAGGATAGTTTATATCATTTTATTTATAAAATATTGATAATTTACACGTTATTTTTTATCTTTTGAATGAAAAATGTTTTAAAACAAAAACATTAAAATATTATAGAATTTATGTATAATATATTTTTATAAAAAGGGTAAATTTTGATAGGTATAATTGATTATAATATGGGGAATTTAGCTAGTGTTTATAATGCATGTTTATTATTAGATACAAAAGTTGAAATAGTTAAAAATCCTGAAGAGTTAAAAAACTTTAATAGAATAATACTTCCAGGAGTTGGTGCATTTGCAGATGCAATGTCTCATTTAAATGAAACAGGTATGAAAGATGCAATCTATGATTTTGCAAAAAGTGGAAAACCTATGATTGGTATTTGTTTAGGGATGCAATTATTATTTGAATCATCTCAGGAATTTGGTCATACAGAAGGTTTATCTTTAATAAATGGAGAAGTTATTAAATTTGATAAATCAAAGATGCATGAAGATATTAAAATACCACATGTGGGGTGGAATAAAATTATTAATAATAATTCTAAATTATTTGAAGGTTTAGAAGATCCGTATTTATATTTTGTACATTCATTTCATGTAAAAACTACTAAAAACAATATTATTGGTGAAACTGAATATGGTTATAAATTCACATCTGCTGTAAATAAAGATAATATTTATGGTTTTCAGCCTCATCCAGAGAAATCACATAATAATGGAATTCAAATACTAAAAAACTTTTCAAAATTATAAAGTATATATAAAAGGAGTTAAGATGGAAATACTACCAGCAATTGATTTAAAAGATGGGAAAGCGGTAAGGCTTAGTAAAGGTCTTATGGAAAGTGCTAAGATTTATTCTGATGAACCGTGGCAAGTAGCTAAAAGATTTGAAGAATTAGGTTCTAAATGGTTACATATTGTTGATTTAAATGGAGCTTTTGTAGGAGAACCTGCAAACTTAGATCAAATTAAGAAAATTAGAGAAAACTGTAATTTAAAAATTGAATTAGGTGGTGGAATCAGAGATGAGGAAACTATCAAAATGTATATAGAATTAGGAGTTGATAGACTAATTTTAGGATCAATTGCAGTAAAAGATCCACAATTTGTAAAAGATATGGCAAAAAAATATCCAATTGCTGTTGGAATTGATGTAAGTAACGGAATGGTAGCGGTTGAAGGATGGGCAGAAATTTCAACTATGAAAGCAACTGATCTGGCACGTGAATTTGCATCAGCAGGTGTTGAAGCTATTATTTGTACTGATATCTCAAAAGATGGAATGTTGTGTGGAGTAAATGTTGAGTTTACGGAAGAGATAGCATTAGCTTCAGGAATTGATACAATTGCTTCTGGTGGAGTAAAAGATATAAATGATATTACTTCATGTTTAGATAATGGAAACATTGCTGGTGTGATTGTAGGAAAAGCATTCTATGAAGGAACACTTGATTTAGAAGAAGCATTTAAAGTTTTAGATTAGACTATGGTTTTAAGAACAGGATTTGTACCTAGTATTCTTAAGTTCATATCATAAATAAAAGTAATGAAGAATGATAACTTTAATTTGAAGTAAGTCGCCGTATCCGCAAGGAGTTAGTACGTATTACTTTGTTAGAATTGTCATAGAGAAGTACACAGTGCTAGATACGAGAATTGAACTCGTAGCTGACCCTTACCAAGGGCCTGCTTTATCCGATTAAGCGAATCCAGCACTCTATACTTGCTCTACCGTTAGAGATATGCAAGCTTGTAATTTTTCAACATTATAGTTAAATTTATTTAAAACTTTATTAAACTAAAGTATAAAAGTTTTAGGCTTTTATACTTTAGTTAATGTAATATCTATAAATTTATAAGAAGGTGTGAAACTTTTTGAGTCATGATGATTTAAAGATACTAAAGGTGTTGCTTCTGGAAAATATGCACCAGCACAACCTTCTTTAATATCATAAGAAATAATTTTAAAGTTTTTAACTTCTCTATTTACCTCATCAGAATAATGTGAAGTAATATTAACTAAATCTCCATTCTTAAAATTTAACTTCTTTATATCTTTTGGATTTAGAAATATTATTTCTCTTTGATTTTTTATTCCTCTATATCTATCATCTTTTTCATACACAGTAGTATTAAACTGATCATGTGATCTGATTGTCATTAAAATTAAATGATTTTCTTTTAATTCTAAATCAGGTGCTTCATTAATTAAAAAATTAGCTTTTTTATTAGGCGTTAACCATACTCTATTTTTAGGACCATTATATAATTCAAAACCTCCTGGTTTTTTTATATTTTCATTATAGTTTTTAAAAGTAGGTAATACTTCTTCTATTTTTTCTCTAATTTTTGAATAATCAGAAATTAGATCTATAAAATCTACTTTCTTATTACCTAATGTAGCATCTGCTATTCCTGCAATTATTGCAGGTTCTGATTTTAAATCTCTAGTTGCTGGAATATTTTTACCTTTTGAAGAATGTACCATTGACATTGAGTCTTCAACTGTAACTTCTTGTACTCCGCTTTGTTGTATATCTAATTCTGTTCTTCCTAAACAAGGAAGAATTAAAGCTTCTTTACCACAGATTAAATGACTTTTATTTAGATGAGTAGAAATATGAACTGTTAAAGTACAGGCTCTTAAAGCTTCATAAGTATATTTTGTATCTGGCGCTGCTGCTGCAAAATTTCCACCAAGTCCTATAAATACTTTGTTTTTTTCTTCATGCATAGCTTGAATTGCATGAACGACATCATAACCATGAGATCTTGGAGATGTAAAATTAAAAACTTTATCAATTTTCTTTAAAAAATCTTCTTTTGGAGCTTCTGCAATTCCTACTGTTCTATCTCCTTGAACATTACTATGACCTCTTACAGGACAGGCACCTGCTCCTTCTTTTCCTATATTTCCTTTTAATAAAAGTAAATTCATTACTTCTTCTATTGTGGCAACTCCATGAGCATGTTGAGTTAAACCCATAGCCCAGCAACATATAGTTTTGCTTGAACTCATATACAATTTGGCTATTTCAATAATTTCATCTTTTTGTAATGAACTTTGTTTAATTAAGGTATCCCAATCTTTTGATAATATTTCATTTTTATATTCTTCAAAACCAAAAGTATGTTCTTGTATAAAGTCTTTATCAATATCATTTTCAAAGTTTTCTAAAATGTATTTTACAATAGCTTGAATAAGTGCCATATCTGAACCCATTTTTATTGGGTAATAATGAGTACTTATAGCTTGAGCTTTATTTGTAATCATTTGGCTTATGTCTTGAGGATGAATAAATGATACTAAACCTGCTTCTTTTAAAGGGTTAATGCTAATAACTTTAGCACCTCTTTCATTAGCTTTTTTTAATTCGCTTAACATTCTAGGATGATTAGTACCTGGGTTTTGACCAAAAATCATAATTAACTCTGATTTATCAAAATCTTCTAAATCAACTGTACCTTTCCCAATACCAATTGATTCAGTCATTCCAACACCAGAACTTTCATGACACATATTTGAACAATCAGGAAAATTATTAGTACCTATTATTCTTCCCATTAACTGATATAAAAAAGCAGCTTCATTAGACGTTCTTCCTGAAGTATAAAATATTGCATCATCTGCTTTATTTAAATTTTTTAAATGTCTTCCTATAATTGAGAAAGATTTTTCCCATGATATACTTTCATACTTATCAGTGATTTTATTATAATAAAAAGGTTCACTTAATCGTCCCTGATTAGTAATTTTATGAACATCAAACTCATTTAATTCTTTTACTGTATATTTAGAGAATAGCTCTTTTGATGCTCTTTTATCTGTAGTCTCAAAAGATATTGCTTTAACACCATTTTCACAGTATTCATTCATTGATCTATCTTTTTCTTTTGGATCAGGCCAGGCACATCCTGGACAATCAAAACCATCTACTTGATTTGCAGATAATAGAGTTTTGAAGGTTTTAAAAAAACCTTCTTTTATCATAAAATGACCAGATGATTTTAAAGCACCCCATCCACCTGCTGTTTTTACTGTTTTTATATCAACAATCATTTTTTAACCTTTATATATCTTATAGTGTAACTACTCCACCAGCATCATTTTTTGATTTCTCACTTGACTCAACTAGTATACCTTTTGCAACTTCTTTTATTTTATTCCAAGAATCTTTTTCCAGTAAAATACCACTATCTAACGAATTATTATAAGAGTCTTTTAAAGTAATAGATTTAATCTTTTCATACTCTAAATCAAAAGAATCATTAGTTATTTTATTTTTTGATATTTCTATAATCAAAGTA
This sequence comes from Campylobacteraceae bacterium, assembly GCA_013215985.1. GTDB lineage: Bacteria > Campylobacterota > Campylobacteria > Campylobacterales > Arcobacteraceae > NORP36. Next base: position 8,583 of record JABSOL010000006.1, on the reverse strand, counting down.
TTTTTTTCAAATAAAGATTTATTTGAAATTTTTACATTTGGATATTCTTCATTTTTATTAATAGAATATTCAATACTTTTATTATCACTTGAACTTGTCCAATAAAATTTAGCATTTAGTTCTTTACTTGATAATCTTTTTAACTGAGTATAACTTAACCACTTGTTATAACAATTTTTAATTTCAAGAAGTACATAATCATTGTTTTTCATATGCTCAATTGCATAAGCTAATACAATTTGTAAATGACATAAAATACTACAAGAACCTAAATCAACTGATATCTTATTCTCACTTGATGCTATACTAACACTTAAAGCATTATCATCTTTTAAATGATCTAATGCTTCAATAAAATGATCAACTCCTCTTAATCCAACAAGTTCAAGTTCAACAACCATTTTAGCAATTACATCAGCTTCACCTGCTTTTAATTTTAATCCATTAAATGCTTTTGCACATAAAGTTTTTAATTCAGTTTGTGAAACACAAATTTTATTATCATTAAAATCAAGTTTATCATCTTTGTTTTTTTCTAATAAGGGGAACAACCATTCATTTGCATGAATTTCATCTAATAAAGGGGCACTTTGGTAAAATGTAACTTGTACCCATCTATCTGATCTTGGATCAAATTTAGTAGCACCAAACATAGCTAGTTTAGCTCTTAATAAATCCATTGGTAAAAAATCTTTTGCTAATACATTAGCTTGAATTTCACCCATTACACAATGACCCATAGTCCAAACTCTTCTAGTAATAGATGTAAATTCAGGATTTAATAATAAAAACTTACTAATAGTATCTTCATTATTCATATCTTTAATTTTATTATAAAGTTTATTTGCTTGTCTTGCAATATCTAATGGTTGTTCTAACTCACTACCATTATCAACATTTCTAATTCCTAATCTTGGTTCTTCTTTATCTTGTGATACATACCAAAACCAGTAGTTATTATCGTCTTTTGTGAAATCAATATTAATTGCCCACGAATATTTTTCTCTTAATATTGTTTTTAAATCAGATAAAGAAATATCTGTTAATTCTAAAGCTTGTTCATCAATTGTCATTTTATTTGCATACTCATCTACTAAAGATGGAAATAATTCAATTAAAGATGAAATAGTACATTCTTGAGCTTCATAAGAGAAAACTTTTATTTCTTTTATAATTTTGGCCCATATATTATTTGAAACTAGAGAGTTTTCTATTATTTCAATAATTGAATCAATTTCATTTGCTGCAATTATATTTAATTTTTTTTGATTTTCATTAATAGTAATAACTTCATTAAGATGCTGTTTTGCTCTATATAAGTATTTTTTTATTTCTTTAATTTTTTCTTTTGTAATTTTTTCTAATGATACTTGGCTTAATGCTGATTCTCTTTGATATAACCAATTATCAACTACTTTTGGATGTTTGATTAAATAAGGTGCCATACCTAGCCCAGTTGCATTCCCTATTCCTAAATATCTTTGAATATTTTTATCTAAAGTAACTGATTTATCTTTACCTTTATTTTTAGCTAAATAATTAACTAAATCTAAAGAAAATTGTCTAAGAATATAAACCGCACACATTTCAGCAGAAAAAGATTGAGAGAAATCTACTTTATCTTTTAAATTATCAAAATCTGTAATACCAAATTTACCACTACCATATACGGCTGTTGTTCTTAAAATATAACCAACTTTTGATAATTCATCACAATCAGGTTGTTTACCACAGGCTAAAGATTCTACAATATGATTAAATACTCTTACACTTTTATTAGCACGTGCCAATACCATTGCTCTATTTGTATTTCTTCCTGCTTCTTGTAAAGGAACATTATCTTTTAACATTTTTAAAAGTTTTGAACTTACTTCACCATCTATTAAAGTAAAAGTAACATCCCACTTTTCTGCAATTACCCTATCATTTCTTTCATGATCTTCAATATAATTAGAAAAAACTACTAAATTATAAATACTATTTGGAGTTTTCAACTCATAAATAACAGTACCATAACCATTTTCACATAAATCCCATAGGCTTTTTTTAACAATCCAATTTTCATTAGCCATTTTTCTAACTAGAGTTCTTGTAAATGATATTCTAGACTGATGCATTGCACCCATTCTTTTTAAATTCATAACATCACTTGATTCTCTAAGTGCTAGATTATTTATTAATTTCATTCTTCTCTCCTATAATAAAAAGAAGTAATTTATATTACTTCTTTTTTATAAAATTTTATTTTAAACCTTGTTCATCTGCCATTTTAATTGCAATTTGTGGTGCATTCCATAATGCGGGTAAAAGTATTAAAGATACAGGTACTGCTGTTATTACAATAAATGATTGTAAAGCAGATATTCCACCTGAACCTATTGAAATTAATACAATTGCTAATACTCCCATTAATACTCCCCAAAATACTCTTAAATATGGATTTGGTTCAGTATTACCAGATACAACAACACTTATAGTATAAGTCATTGAATCTCCTGTTGTTACAATAAATACTGTTGTTAAAATTAAAAACAATATTGATGTAATTATTGGAAAAGGTAAAGCTTGTGTAATCGCTAATAAGGCTGCTGGTAAATTAAAACCTTTAAATGCTTCTGAAATTAATCCAGGTTCTGCTATTTCAAATGATAAACCAGATCCACCTACAATTGTAAACCAAAACATTGTAATTAGTGGCGCAAAAATACTAACAGCTAAAATTAACATTCTAATTGTTCTTCCTCTTGATATTCTAGCAATAAAAATTGCCATCATAGGTCCATAACCTAAAAACCATCCCCAAAAGAATACTGTCCACCAACTTAACCAAGAAGTATCACCTCTAAATGTAGCCATTGGAATAAAGTTTTGCAATACTGAACCTACACCTTGAATATAAGCATCAATAATAAAAGCAGTTGGACCAAAAATAAAAATATATGCCATTAAAAAAACAGCTAAAACTACATTCCATCTACTTAAAATCTGAATTCCTCTTGTAACACCTGATAGAGCAGATATAGTATAAATTAAAATAGCAATTATAATAATAATTAATTGAGTAGTGAAACCATCTGGAATTTCAAATAATGCATTTAAAGCATATGAAATTTGTAAACCCAAAAATCCAATTGGTCCAATAGTACCAGCTGCAACTGCAACAATACAGGCAGCATCAACAATAGAACCTAAGGGTCCATGAATAACTCTATCCCCAAATACTGGATATAAAAGTGTTCTAGGTTTTAAAGGTAGACCTTTATCATAATGTAAGTGCATTAATACAATTGTAGTTAATGTACCTAAAATTGCCCATGCTAAGAATCCCCAATGCATAAAACTTTGAGATAAAGCATTAACTGCTCTTTGAAAAACATCTGCTTCAGGACCATAAAATGGAGGAGGAGATACAAAGTGAGCAATTGGTTCACCTGCTGCCCAAAACACTCCACCACCAGCTAATAATGTACATAAGATAATAGCCATCCATTGAAATGTACTCATTTCTGGAGATTTTAAATTACCTAAAACTACAGAACCTGTTCTTCCTAAAGAAAGACCAATTCCTACAATAAATGTTGCAAATAATAAAAATTGCCAATATGCACCAAAAATTTTTGCAGACCAGCCAAAACCTGCATTTACTATACTTGTTAATAATTCAGCATCATATAAAGCTAAAGCAACAAAAGTAACTAAAAATCCAGAACTTAAAAAAAGTGATATTTTATCAATTTTTTCTTTTTTCTCAATCTCTTCAATATTAATACTATTTTTATTCAAAGTTTCCATTTTATCTCCCTATCATGGTATTTTTGATAATATAAGCCAAAATAAATCTTTTAAAGATTAATTTTGAGCTTTTAAACCGCTCTCTAAGAAGTTAAACCAGTTCCCGCCAAGAATTTGATTAGCTTCTTTCTCTTTAAAACCTTGTTTTAAAAGGCCATTATAAATATTTTCCATTCCTTTTTCATCTTTAAACCAAGGTAAATCATCAGGCCAACCTGAATTTGATGCACTTCCCTCTCCATAATCCATAGCTTTAGACCATTTACCATTTCTCATCCATTCTAAAACTTCTGTTGGTTGATTTAAACATAAATCACTTCCAAGTGCTAAGTGTTCAACTCCAACCATATCTGCTGTATCAGCAATCATTTGTGTAAAGTTTTCTAAAGTACATTTACTTGCATTTGGTAAATGGAAAGGATATAAAGAAAATCCTAATAATCCTCCTCTTTTACATAAAGATTTTATTACTGTATTTGATTTATTTCTTAACGCTTTATGAGCAAAATTTGGGTTTGCATGTGAAATACAAATTGGTCTTGAAGATAAATCAATTGCTTCTAGTGTTGATATTTCAGAACTATGACTCATATCTATAATCATGCCAACTCTATTCATTTCAGCAATTGCTTGTTTTCCAAATCTAGTGATTCCATTATCATGTTTTTCATAACAACCAGTAGCTAATAAGCTCTGGTTATTATAAGTTAATTGCATAATAAGTAAACCTTGTTTTCTCATTACTTCAATTAGACCAATTTCATCATCTATTGGACTACAATTTTGTGCACCAAAAAAGATTCCAACTAATTTTTTCTCTTTAGCAATTTTTACATCAGCCATATTCATAATAGGCATAATTAAATCAGAATATAACTCAAAATATTTATTCCACTGTGCAAATCTACTTAGAGTTTCTCTAGCCATTTCATGATAAACAATAGTTACATGAACGGCTGTAATTCCACTTCTTTGTAAACTTTCAAAATAAGAACGGTCCCAATAACAATATTGTAAACCATCGATAATTATTTGATCTTTATACATAATAATTCCTAATAAGGTTTTTGATATGTTGTTTTAACAATAGTGTAAAATTCTTTAGCATAAGAACCTTGCTCACGTGGTCCAAAACTTGATTCTTTTCTTCCTCCAAAAGGAACATGGTAATCAGTTCCTGCAGTTGGTAAATTAACCATTACACAACCACTTTGAGCAGACTTTTTAAAGATTGCTGCAGTTTTTAAACTTTGAGTAATAATTCCAGCAGTTAAACCAAATCTAGTGTCATTACAAGTTTTAATAGCTTCATCTAAATCTTTAACTTTAATAACACAAGCCATTGGTGCAAATACTTCTTCTTGGTTTACATCCCAGTCATTTTTTGTGTCAACAAATAAAGTTGGACTCATAAAATAACCTTCAGTTTTCATAGATAGTTTTTCACCTCCAAATGCTAATTTACCACCAAGTTCTTTAGTTCTCTCAATCCATTTAAAGTTTGAATCAAATTGTGCTTTATCAGAAACTGGTCCCATAAAAATACCATCTTCTAAATAATGTCCAACCTTTAAATCACCCATTCTTTTTACAAGAGCAGATACAAATTCATCATGAATAGATTCTGTTACAATTAACCTTGAAGAAGCAGTACATTTCTGCCCTGTTCCTGAAAATGAACCAGCAATTGCAGATTCTACAGCTGTAGAGATATCTGCATCATCAGCAATAACTAAAGCATTTTTACTACCCATTTCTAACTGACACTTAACAAAATTAGCAGCAGTAGCAATTGCAATTTTTCTTCCTGTTTCAACAGATCCTGTAAATGAAATTGCATCAATTTCTTTAGAATTAATAAGTTCATTTCCAACAATTGACCCTGATCCTAAAACAAGATTAAATGTACCATCTGGTAAACCATGTCTTGAAATAATTTCAGTTAAAGCAATAGCAGAAGCAGGAGTTAAATTAGCTGGTTTCCAAATAATTGCATTTCCAAAAGCTAAAGCAGGTGCTATTTTCCAAGCAGCAGTTGCAGTTGGGAAATTCCAAGGTGAGATTATACCAATAACTCCAACAGCTTCTCTAGTTACATCAATATCAATACCAGGTCTTACTGATAAAGCATTTTCACCCATTTGTCTTAGAACTTCAGCAGCATAATATTGAAAAAATTGTCCAGATCTATAAATTTCTCCCTTACCTTCTGCTTTAGATTTTCCTTCTTCTCTTCCTAGAAGTTCACCTAATTCTTCACATCTCTCAATTAGTTCATCACCAATTTTTTGTAAAATATTTAATTTTGTTTCTAAAGGAGTTTTTTCCCAAATAGGTTGAGCTATTCTTGCAGCTTTAATTGCTTTATTTACTTGCTCACTACTAGCTTGTGCAATATTACCAATATTATCTGAGATATCAGATGGATTAATGTTTTCAATAGTTGAAACACCTTTTTCCCATGAACCATTAATATATAAACTTTCTTCGTAATTATATGTCATAAATTTTCCTTAATATTTTTATTATTTGCTTGCTTGTGCGTAAACTACAAGTTCTACTAACATTTCTTCTCTTGCAAGACCTGCAACTACAATCGCCGCTCTATTTGGAAATGGAGCTTCAAAATATTCAGCATAAACTTTATTTACTGTTGCTAAATAAGATCTGTCTGTTACATAAATCATAACTTGTAAAACTTCATTACATGTTACACCAGCACACTTTAAAGTATGAACTAAGTTATCCATTGTTTGTCTAGTCTGAGCTTCTATACCACCAACAACGACTGCACCTTCTTTATTAATAGGAATTTGAGCTGTATATAAAGTATTGTTAGAAACAATTGCCCACTCTAATGGAGCTTTTGAAGCAAATAAGTCTGTTTTTACTGGAGTTTTTTTATTCATTGTAATCCTTAGCTTATTTAATTTTTTTTATAAATTTTTTTTATTTATAAAATAAGATAGGAAAAGTTTACAATTAGTTAACTTAATATATACTTAAGATATATCTTAAGTATATATTAAGTTAATTGGGATTATACGTAGTGTCTTCGAACAAATTCTTCTATATAATCAATCATTTCATCAACATATTTTAATGCATTTTTCTCATTTTGATCATATACTGCTTGTAAAATAAGTTTATGTAATTTTTTAACTTCGAGATGATCTTCTTTTTTTGCATAATAATACCAAAAACGTCGAGATAAACCTTGAGCATTACGAAGCTCTTCATATATAAATTCATTTTTAGAACATTTAGCTAATACTTCTTGTCTTTTTTTAAGCCAATGTAAAAATTCTACATCATCTTGCTCATCAATTGTATCAAGCAGATCTTGAATATTATTTTTATCTATCTCTGTTAATCTTTTAACGGCACATTCCATACATAGTTTTAATATTACTCTTCTTACTTCTAATAATTGTAATTGTACTCTTGCATTCATTTCAGGAATTACAATACCAACTCTAGAAATATTAACTAAAAATCTTTTTGATAAAAGTCTTAAAGCTTCTCGAACTGGTGTTCTCCCCGCTCCTACAATTTCTGCTATTTCAGCTTCTGTTAAAATTGAGCCAGGTTCAATTTCACAAAAAACAATTAAATTCTCAAGTTTTTCATAAACTTGTTCTGTCATAGTTTTATTTCTATCTTTTTTTAATTTATTTTTATTTCTATGATTAATCATTTAATTTACTCCACTTAACTCATTTATATATATATTATTAGAATAATTTTCTTGAAAATATTTAGGTAATATTTTTACTAAGAACTCGTGTTGTTTTAACATTTCACAAAAAGAATCATATACACAAGCTGCATCTTCTGCTGCATACTTAATTTGAGATGAACTCAAATCTTTATTCTCCCAATTAGATCTTGAAGTATTTTTTGATTTTTGTAATTTTTGATTTAAAAATAATAATGTAGCTTTTTTTGCACCTAAATCATTTTTATAAAATAACTTAGATTTAAATAATATACCGAAGTCAATATAAGAATTTAAATTAATTTTAAATTCTGTATATAAAACATTTACATCATTTTTTAAACCAATACCTACTTTTGTAATTTTTGAAGAAGATAAAAGAGATAATAAACTTGAGATATCTTTAATTTGTTGTATTTGGAATACATAAGCATTGTGTTTATCTGCTATTTGGATAATCGCAATCTTTGAAGCTTTAGCACCTTTTTTAAATATAGGTTTTTGTTCTGTATCAAAACCTATTATTTTAGATCTTTTTATATTTTTAACTGCAATTTCTAAGTCTTCATCATTATTTATCACAAAAACTTTTTTTGAAGATAAAGAATATAAATCTACATTTTCGTCATTTTTATCTAAAATATTATCAATCTCATTAATAAAAGTTAAAAGTCTTTGAGTATTTGAATCAAGTAGAGGTAAAAAAGTATTAAAACATTCGTCAATTTTATTTTTAATTACATTAGACTCACTTACACCACAAAGCTCGTTAATAAGTTTTATTCTTTTATTATCAATAAAAGATTCTGATATATCTTTTTGCATTATTCTCCAAATATAAATTATTTAGGGGAGTATAACAATTAATCAATTAATAAGAAGATAAAGAGTGAAAAAAGTGAAAGAAATTCTATTTAATAGAAAATATCCTAAAAAAAGGGCAAAAAAAAAGCTTATATAAAAAACAACTAAGTTGAATTTCATATAAGCTTTGTAAAAATACTTAAATCTGGCAACGGCCTACGTTTCCGTCAAGGGGACCCTGCAGTATTATCAGCGATGAAGAGCTTGAC
>JABSOL010000077.1 GCA_013215985.1 Campylobacteraceae bacterium | reverse complement strand
TTATTAATTCAAAAGAATATTTTAAAGATTTTTTATATAAAGAATCTGATAAATATATTTGTGATAAAGAAAATTTCATATGATCTAAATCTTTATCTTTTAAAACTCTTAAGTTTATAATTTTAATATATATACTAGCTACTTTTTTATATTCATCTTTGTTGATATAAATATTTGCTAAAGCTTGATAAGCATAAACTTTTGCTTGCGCATTTTTGCTTTTTATTATAAATGGATTTAAAATATCTAAGGCTTTTTTATACTCTTTTTTTTCACTCAAAATTTGTACTTTTTTTAAAAGTTTAAATGTTCTTTGCGATATAGTATTTTTTGCAGATAAAAGACTTGTCAAAATCATAAGTGATATTAATATTTTTTTCATTGGGCTAACCTAAAATTGAATGTAATTGTTGCATCTCTTTTTTCATTGCTTATTTTGAATTTCCATCTTTTTATTGCTTTAATAGATGATTTCTCAAACATTTTTTTTGGATTTGAGTCTAATACTCTTACATTAGAAACATTACCTTCTTTTGATATTGTAAATACTAATTTTACAAAACCAGATAATCTTTTTATTTTTGCACGACGTGGATATCTAGGATTTACTTTTCTTAATGTTTGTAAAGAATTTGCATCTAAAAATCCCATATTCATTTGAATTTGAGCTCCGCTTAAAGATGAAATTGAAGAAAGACTTATTCTTTCTTGAGTCATTTTAAAAGCTTTTATTTTAATGTTTTTATTTGTTTTAATATCTATAGGAGCTTTTTGTAATTTTACTTTTTTAAGTACAACTTTTTTTATTATTTCTTTTTCTTTAAGTCTTTTTTTTCTTTCAATCTTAGTATCTTTTTTTTCTCTTAAATACACTAAATGTTGAGTTTGGCTTGAATCTTTTAAAGCTTCTTGATCAGAAGATATCATTAAATGCATAGTAAAAAACATTAATATACAAATAATACTTGCAAGAAATATACTTAAAACTATTCTCATTAATTATTCTTTAATGTGGAAATAGAAATAGAGAAAATTCCTGCTAATCTAATTTGATCCATTACTTGTACTAATGTTCCAGTTTTTGCATCTGTATCAGACTGAATAACAACAGAGTTTTGAGAATTACTAGCTTTTAGTCTTTCAATATTAGCTCTTACTGATCTAATATCTACCATTCTTTTATCAATCCAAATTTCGTCATTATTTCTAATTGCTATTAATATATTAGCTTTAGATTTACTAACAGTACTTTTAGCAGAGGGTCTGTTTACTTCAATGCCTGTTTCTTTAATAAATGAAGTTGTAACTATAAAAAAGATAAGCATAATAAATACAACATCTAACATAGGAGTTAGGTTTATTTCTGTATCTTCTTGATGTTTTTTTTGTGAAAATCTTCTCATTATATAACCTTTTGAATTTCTAATTCAAGTTCTTGTGTATGATTTGTGATTGATAATTCAAGTTTTTTCTCAAATAACAATCCACTTAAAGCAACAACCATTCCAGCCATTGTTGGAATAGTTGCCATTGAAACTCCAGATGCCATTGATTTGACATTTGCGCTTCCTTGTATAGCCATTACATCAAATACTTCAATCATTCCTGTGACTGTTCCTAATAAACCTACAAGGGGACAAACAATAATTATTGTATTTATAAAAGGCATACCTGCTCTTAATTTAAGAGATGTTTGCTCGCAAAAATATCTTTTTATTTCATCTTTAAATTTATTATCTTTTGAAATTAAATTTATTTCTTTTAATACTTCTATTTTATGTTTTTTATATTCATATGAAATATAAATATATCTTTCAATTAAACTTGACCATAAACATAAAGCTAAAAAAAATACAAAATATAAAACTAGACCACCTTTATCAAAAAAGCCGCTCAAGTCATCCCAATATAATTCAAACATTTATTTTAAATTCTTAGCTAATAAACCAATACTTTGTTCTTCTAAAATAGAAATTAAACTTTGTGCTTTTGAAGAAATATATGTATAAGCAAATAATAAAGGAATAGCTGTTACTAAACCTAATACTGTTGTAATTAAAGCAGTAGAAATACCACCAGCCATTAATTTTGGATCACCTGTTCCAAATAAAGTAATTGCTTGGAATGTTGTAATCATACCTGTTACTGTTCCTAAAAGTCCTAGTAAAGGAGTTACAGCTGCTAAAAGTTTTACAAAACTTTGACCTTTTTGTATTTTATTACTTTCTTTTAATATAGCTTCACCAACTTTAATTTCTAAGTCATTTAAAGAATCATTAATATTTGAATAAAATACTTGTGCAATTTTTCCTAAGGCATTATCTTCATTTATATTATCTAAGTTTTTTCTTTGTTTTTTAATTTTCACTGAATAAATATTTAAAAGAATCATTTTATAAAATGCAAATATTAAACCAGATCCACCTAAAACTAATATCACAAAACCTACAATACCACCTTGATTAATTCTATCCATTATGCTTGGATTATTCTCAATCATTTTTAATAAAGTTCCTCTTGTTGGATCTATTAAAATAGAAGATATTCCTTTTGATTTCTCAAAGTCTTTTGCATTAGATATATCACTTGACGATGGTTGTACTGCTAGTTCAACTAGTGATTTCATATCAGATGAATAAGTAAAATATTTACCTTCACTTGTTGCTGAGAATAAACCAACTCTTGTAATTTTTTTATTAACTTTTTCACCTGAGTTTAAAATTACCTGTGCTTGATATTTTTCAATATTAGAACTTTTAATAATCTCATCTAACATAGATATCCAATAAGATTTTAATTCATTTATATTTGCAAGTTTTTTAGAATTTGCTAAAGTATGAAAAAACTCTTCTTTATTTATATCTTGTGAAGCTGTTAATGAATCTTGGAAATTAATTAAAAAATCTGATGAACTTTGTCTTAAAGATCCAAACATTTCACCTAAATCAGCAGATTCGCTAGAAAGATTTTTTTCTTGTTCAATTAGTACTAATTCTTGTGCTTCAATTAGTTTTTTTAATTCTTTGCTTCTTTTCTCTTCTGCAAGTAAATCTTTTTTGCTTTGAGCTAATAAGATTTTTTGTTCATTTTTATTATCTAAAAACTTATCTAATCTTTTTTTCTCAATATCTAATTCAATTTTAGATTCATTTTTAACTTTAGCTAATAAAGATTCTAAATCAAGTGAAAAAGACAAAGAACAAATAAGGCTTAAACTTAGTATATATTTAATCATTTTATATCCTTAAGTGCTAAAAATGGAAGAGTTAATAAATCTACATTTTCTTGTTTTTTTGCAATTTTTATTGCTTTTCTAATATTTGATTTATCACTTGAATTAGTGATTTCTACCCAAGTTTTATTCTCATTATTATAATAAGCATATTTTGTAAGATCTAAGCTTTGAGTATATAAAGCAACTCTACCTAAACGTAAAACATTATAAGTAATATCATTTATGCTTTCTTTATATGATTCAATTGTTTTTGAATAATCATATTCAATTTTATAAGCTTCTAAAATAATTCTATACTTTTCGTGTGTTTTTATATCACCTGCATCTAAGGCTCTTTTTAATCTTTTAATTCTAGATTGTCGTTCTTTTAATAAAAAAGGTTTATCTTCTTTTACTAAAGTCTCTAAAGAAAAAATCATATCTTTCATTAAAGGATAAATATTCTTTTTTGTTTCATCTATCTCTTTTATTTGCTGATTTATATCAGATAATTCTTTTTTTTGAGACTCTAATACATTTTCTAATTGTGAATTATATGTTTTTGTATTTTTTAGAGATTGATTTACATATTTATATTCACTTAAAAGATCTTCTCTTTTATCTTCAGATTTATTAATACTTTTTTGTAAAGTATTAAGTTTATTATTTGTTTTCTCAATTTGATTTATTGAGTTATCAAGTGTTGCTGCAATTATACCGCTATAAGAAAAAGCAATAAGTAGAGCAATTTTAGTAAAGGCGTTCATTTAATTCCTTGTGATAGTTTTTATTAAAAATATTAATAACAATTCTCATAATAGTAATTAATTATTCATAAATATTCTCTTATAATTATGATTACATGACAAGCATAATGAATGAATTTGAGAATTTATTGATTAATAATTATTTTAAATATATTAAAATGAGAAAAATTAGAAAAGTCACATTTTATTAAATGTGACTAATCTTTTGTATTTTTTTATTTATATAAAAATATACTATTAGATCTATTAGTATCTAAATATAGATCTTCATTTGTAATTGTATAAAATGGTAAATTATTTAATCTTGAAAATCTAAGAGGAATTCCAAGACCATATTCCATGTGCATAGCACCTACAAAAACAATAAGTTTATCTTTTTTATTTTCTATTTTGTATGTTAATTTATTTACTTCATTTGCCATATATGTATCCCAAGCAACTTGAACTCTATACATTCTTTCATTACAAGGTTCCATTCCTTTTTTACTTGTACAATGGTTAAAGTATGGACCTACTAATGATTTATGAGCAGATACATTTACATCTAAACTATTAAAAAAGTCTTTTTCTTTTTTAGACATTTGATCTATTTGTTTAGCTGAGATTTTCTTTTTTTCTTCTTTTGTCATATTCATACCATATAATGAACCTGAATTATCTTTTACTGTTTTATATAATTGAGATACTAAGTTCCATTGATAAATTGAGAATTTTTTCCATTTTCTTTTTTCTTTTAATTGCTCTAAAGTAATTTCACCGTTAATATATGATGCCAATAACTTATTATGTGCAGGTGTAAACCATTCATTAATAAGGTTTATTTTATATCCTTCTTTTCCTAATTCTTGTAAAAAATTATTAAAGAAAGTATGTGTTTCTTTGCTTCCATGGTAGTCACCTACAAAAATAACAGGATAATGTTCTACTTCTTTTACAAGTTCTTTTACATTAATTTTTTTAGCACTTTTTAAAGAATAAATACCTTTATTTAATTCTTTTGCTTTAATTAAATGTTGAGGAGTTTTAATCTCTTCATAAACAGGAGTTTCTACTTTTTTTGCACAAGAGCTAAACGTAAGAGCTAAAGTCAAGGCTAAAATAGTATTTTTTATATTTAATTTCATTTTTTTCCTTCTAATAAATGTTCGTATTGTTTGTCAGTTAATAATTTTAAAAATGTTATTAATGCATTAATTTTTTCTTGATCTAATTCTTTTCCTGATAAAAGATGTACATTATCAATATTCTCTTCTACTTCTGCTTTTTCCCAAACTTTATTTGTTTCTGGGTTTATTTTATATAAATTATTATCTCTTGTAAATTCATAAAACTTTAAAACAGTATCAAGTTTTTGAAATACACCATTGTGCATATAAGGTGAAGTAATGGCAATATTTCTAAGCGTTGGAACTTTAAATTTACCTTTTTGATCATCTACTAATATATCTTTATTTTCAAATAATCCATTATCAATAGCATCTTCATTTTCTAAGCCTAAAACTACTCTTTTATTATGTACTAAGATATTTTTAGGAATTCCTATATTAAAATATTTATATGAAGTAAAAGTCTCTTTTGTATTTAATGTAAGTGAATTATTTATAAGATGACAAGAAGCACAATTAGTTTTTTCATTTGAAAAAAATAAATCCCTTCCTCTTCTTTCTTTTTCATTTAATTCATATTTACCTTCTAGATATAAATCATACTTACTATCAAAACTATTAAAAATCTTTGTTCTCTCAAAACTAGCAAGTGCTATAGTTAAGGCTTCATAAGCATCTTCATCATTATTGAAAATATTTTTAGAAAATATCTTCTCAAAAGACTTAATATAATTTTCATTTTCTTTTATTCTTGAAATAACTTCATTTTTACTAGACATATTCATTTCAACAGGATTTAATAAGGGCATTCCTGCTTGTTCTTTTAAGTCCTTAGCTCTTCCATCATGAAACATTCCACCTATAGCATCACTAGAGCTATATTTAAAAGAAGGAGTTAAACTTGCATAGTTAATTGTTGGAGTATTTCTATTTCCAATTGATTTATTATCATCGCCTAAAGAAACAGCTTGTTTTAATTCAAGCATTAAAGAATTATTTCTTTTATCAACAAATGCTTGTTTTGAGTCATGACAAGTGGCACAGGCTTGAGTCCTATTTTTTGATAAATTTTTATCAAAAAATAGAGCTTCTCCTAAATCAGCTCTAGTTTTAAATAATACCTTTTCACTCTTTTCACTCTTTTTGATGTTTTCATTTTCATTAGTTTTTTCATCACTTGAAGAATCTCCACATCCAATAAAAAATGAGCTTAGTAAAAATATAGATAATATTTGATTTATATATAAGTTTTTCAAAAATCTTTCCTTAATAATTTTATAAGAAAAAGGATTTAATCCTTTTTTCTTAATTCTTTTACAAGACCATATAACATTAACAAGATTAAAAACATAATAATAATCTTATTTGTATTGTCTTCTTTAATTTTTTTATTTTTTACTTCTTCAAGTTTTTGGCCTTTTATTTTAGGCTTAGCTTGATTCTTTAACATTTTTTCTTTTAAAGTTTTACTTTGATTTGTATTTTTAGCAATTTTTTGTAAACTTGCTAAACCAAAACCTAAGTCAGCTTTTTCCTTAAATTCATTAAAGTCTAAATTATATGATTTAACTTTATGATCTTTTTCTAAATCTTTATATACTTTTAGAAGTTTTTTAATAGTTTTTTCATCAGCTTTCCAATAACCTTTTCTATAAGCTTCAATCATTTTTTCAGTCATTTGAGCTAAAGCATTAGCATTGTTTTCTTCAAACCATTTTCTTAAGTCTAAATTATATTTATCATCAATATAAACATCTACAAATTCATTCCACTGATCATCTCTTACAACATTTGAATCAACAACTTGCCATCCCCAAAAGTTACTTACAACATCAGCTACATTATTTGCACCAGAATATCCTTCTTCTTTCATAGCTTTAATCCATTTTGGATGAAAATATCTACTTCTTAATTCTTGACTTACAAATTCAGCCGTACTTTGCATTTTTGCATTATTTGGATCTCTTAAATTTGTTATATATGTTTTAGGACTTTCACCATCTAATTTTCTAATAGCTAAAGAAATTCCTCCAAAAAATGCAAAAGGATCATCTGATGTTAATAAACCATAAAGATTTGAAGATCTTGAGAAAATAACACTTTGAGTTCCTGATAAATTCTGTGCAAAAAGATCAACTTTTGGCATTTTTTCATTCCAATGTGTAATATCTGAACCAAAATAATAACCTCTTTGCTCAAAAAAGTTATCAGTTAATCTTTTTTCATCATCCCATTTTGCTGTATCTGCAACTGCATCTAATCCAGAACCATAAGATCCACTTTTATTAGAGAATATTCTAATAGTTGATAATCTTTTAATATCTTCTTCTTTAAGATTTTTCTTTTTTAATTCTTCTTGAATTTTTAAAGTATTTATTCTTATATTATTATGTTCTTCTTTTAACTCAGATACTTTCTCAACTGCTTTTGATAGTAATATCATAGCTTGAGGGAAAGTATCTCTATATAATCCAGTAATAGACATAACAGTATCAATTCTAGGACGTTTTAATTCTTTATAAGGAATAATTTCTACATCTTCGATTTTCCCTTTATTAACTTTATAAGCATGTCTTATCATTTTTTTAGGTTTTTTTAACCAATCATCCGGAGTAAGATTTAATAAGAATTCAATTCTAGAAATTGTTACTGCTTTTGATAAAAATGAAGCGATTGTTTGTCCTAAATAATTTTGTAAAAATTGTTTTACTGTACTTTGAATAAAAACATTAGAAATTCCTGTTTCATTCCAAATAGGTTTAACACCCATGGCATATAAAATTTGTCCTTCTAAAACACCATAATTTCTCATAGTTTCTAAAGACCATAAATTAAAAGTAAGTTTTGTAGGATATTTCCCATTTTCTTTATAATAATTTTCAATAAAGTCTTTCATTAATTTTGCACCAGTTTCATATGCTGCTTTTGTTGGTATTTTATTTGGATCAAAACCATACATGTTTTTACCAGTTGGAACAGACTTAGGATTTCTAATTGGATCTCCTCCAATTCCTGGTTCTATATATTCACCATCTAAAGCACGTAAAAGATTTTTAGTTTCTTCATTATTTTTGAAATTATCTACATACTCTTTTGCAGTTGATAAATATGCTAATAAATCTTTGTTTTTTAAGTCTTTTGTATCTTTATTATTAATTACATAATCTTGAATAAAAAGAAAAGCATTCGATTTTATAATTTCTTTATAATCTTTTGCAAAATATAAATCTCCATCTGCTTCTTTCATAAAGTTTGTTCCAAGCATTTGCATAATTGTAGTAATTAAATATTCTTCTTTAGGATAAGTTCCAAATGTATGCATACCTAAAGGTTGTGCCGTTCCACTCATTCCTAAAATATAATCTTCAACTTTTGAAAGATATAAATCAAATGCAATTTTAATTTCATGTAAAGAAAATTCTACATCTTTATGAATGCTTAGTTTAATAGTTAAATCAGTAATTTGTTTTTGCAATTTACTTTTTAACATTCCTTGATCAACACTTTTATATTGATTAATATAATCCATGATTTCACCAATTTCTTTATACGTTCCAGAAAGAGAGAATGGTGGAGTTTGATGAGAAATAAGTGTTGCTCTTCCTCTTCTTTTAGCTTGAATGGCTTCCGCTACATTGTTTGTAATATATGGATATATAATAGGAATATCACCTAAAGGAAGAAGTGCTGAATCATAAACACTTAAAGCTTTTTCTTTTCCTGGCATCCATTCTTGTGTTCCATGTGTACCTAAATGAATTAAAGCATCAGTTTTGAATTGATCTTGTAGATATAAATATGAAGCTAAATAAGAATGAGATACAGGAACTTTTGGGTTATGCCATAAGTATTTATCGTCATCTTTTAATTGTTTCATTTTTAAACCAATTTTATCAACTCTTTCACTTCTTCTTGATTGAGGTAAAATAACAATATTTCCTAATTGTATTCTAGGAATTAAAAAATATCTTTTTCCATTAACTCTTGTAATCATTTTAGAATATCTTGGACTTTTCCAAGTTTTATTAATAGTTTTTTGAGTTTCTAAAGGTAGTTTCCTGAAATATTTAATATATTTTTCATAAGGATATAAATCTGCAAAACCATTTTCTAACATCTCTTTATCTTTTGCTTTTTCATAATAAGCCATTAAAGATTTACTAGCTTCTTTTTCAAACCATTCAGCAGTTTTTTCTTCTGTTGTATAAGATTTGTTTTTTAAGTTTTTAATTAAAAGCTCTAAAGTTTTAGGTGTATTTAAAAAAGATGCACCCATATTATTAATTCCCGCAGGATAGTTATAATACATTATTGCAATTTTTTTATCTTTATTACTTTTTTGTTTTAAATTTGAAATATTCATAGCTTTATTTGCAAGTGATAATAATTGCTCAGGAATTGCTTCAATCTTTTTAGTAATTTTATTTTGAGTTGCAACTACTAAAGGATCTGTGAACCCTAAAGTTTCAGGAATAACATAAGTCATAGCAAGCATAGGGAATCTTACACCGATTTTATCTTCTCTCCACTTTTTCTCATCACCATCAGTATATTTTAAAGCATGTAATATAGGAATATTAAGTTCTTTATAATCTTTTTTTAAACTTTCATGATCAATAATCATAATCTGAAAATTTACTAAAACATCTACTATTGTTTTGTTTTTATATTTTAAAAATCTTTTACCTACAAAATCTTCACTCGCAACTTCAGTATAAAAAGCAATAGTATTAAAATCTTTTTCATCAAAATATTTAATAAGTTGATTTATATGATCTAATGAATTTGATACTACAGAACCTTTATGCATACCAATAGCAATGATTGGTTTTTTAATATTTTCTAAATCTATTTTAAAAAACTTAGCATATTCATCTAAATTTGAAAAAACCAAATTTGGATTCAAGGGATGATAAATCCCACTATTAGGAATAATAATAGCTTTTTCAAATTTTTCATTAGATTTTTTAAGAATTTTATTATTCATAAACAGAACAAAATTTTTAAAGTTTTTAATTCCACCATTTGACCAATATTTATTTAAACTTATTGAATCTTCTAAAGATATATTTTTTCTATATGGACTCTTTTTCTCAATTGCCATTGGTACAAAAATAATATCATTTTTTAAAGAAGATATTATTTTTTCATTTTTATCTAATAAAGCGCCAAGACCTCTTGCACCTGAAAGAGAATCAAATATAACAACTTTATATTTATTAAATTCTTTTAGTCTATTCTCTTTTTTTATTTGCGTATCAAATTTAAAATCAATACTTAAATCTTTGATTTTTGCTAATTTAATTAATTCAGCTGCTTTTGAAAGCTGAGTACTTTTACCCATATTTGTACTAAATATTAATACATCATTTGCTGCAAAAGCAGATGTACATATAAAAATACATATTAATAATAATATTTTTCTCATTTTTTTCCTTTTACTCAGGTATGTAAACCATACTTCCATCTTTTAATTTATAAGCAACACCAGCTTTCTCTCCATCACCTTGTCCAATATTTCCCTCAGACTTATATTTTTTAATTTCTTTACCTTTTTTTATAATTATTTCCATATTCTTTTCACCTGGATTTTTAATTACAGTTACATTATCACTTGAATAAGGATTAAGAGGGTTTTGTGCAATAGTAATTAATAAAGCTGCAATGATTACTAAAAATACATCAATTAGGTTTACAGCAGATAACATTGGGTTTAATGAATCATCTTCTTCAAGCACTTTCATTTTTAGCCTTTTGTAATTCAATAATGTCTTTAACTTCGTTTGCATACCATCTTCTTCTAACCGAAGTAATTGTATAAGTAATTGAAGAAGTAAGTAGGGCAAAAATAACAGCAGCAAAAGCAATAATTAAATTATCACTTATTCCTTGAATATTTCCAGATGATAAAGATTTTAAAGCTGGACCCATTGGAATCATTGTTGCAACTAATCCTAACATTGGAGTTACTCTTGTAACTAAAGAAGTATTTTCTAATTTTTTGAAAGTAAACATTTCTATATCTTCAATTGAAGAAAATGTTTTATTTGATAAATATTTCATAATTGGATAACCAGATATTTCGTTATTTATTTCATCTTTTAAGTAAGTATTGTAATTTTGAAAATTTTGTCTTCTTTTATACATTTCTGCAAAAAATACTCCAGTTTGTACTATTGAATAAAAAAATAGAGCTACAATAATTAATAAAACAGGAGGAAGAAATAGGTTCGAAACCTCGTACATTAGGCGTTCTAGTATTGAAATCATTTATTTTCCTTTAAAGTTTTTTCAGATTGTATAACAAGATTAATAATAATAATCTTAATCAGAAAAAATTTATTTTAGACTTGAATTGGATACTTTTAACACTTTAAGAAACTAAGTTAAAAATTATTTATTTCTAATATATAACTTAGGACAATAATGATAATTGCTATTGAAATTTAAAGGTATTTTAAGATTTAGAGTATTAGAATGGAAAACAATATTTAGATACAGAAATTTTTTTGTATTTAATTTATAACAAAAGGCAAATAT